>JALRJE010000016.1 GCA_023268965.1 Crocinitomicaceae bacterium | reverse complement strand
TTACCGTAAAATGACCTTCCTAGATACGCCAGGTCACGAGGCGTTTACAGCCATGCGTGCTCGAGGCGCACAAGTCACTGACGTAGCTATTATCATTGTAGCTGCCGACGACGACGTCATGCCGCAAACCAAAGAAGCAATTTCTCATGCGCAGGCCGCCAATGTGCCAATGATTTTCGCCATCAATAAAATCGACAAACCTGGTGCAAATCCAGACAAAATCCGGGAGCAACTTTCGGCTATGAATATCCTCGTCGAAGACTGGGGCGGTAAATACCAAGTTCAAGAAATCTCTGCAAGACAGAATTTAAATATAGATGCACTCCTAGACAAAGTTTTGCTCGAGGCAGAACTCCTAGACCTTCATGCCAACCCAGCTAAAAACGCGGTAGGTACGGTCATCGAATCTTCTCTAGATAAAGGAAAAGGATACGTGACCAACATGCTCGTCGAGTCGGGCACCATGCGCATCGGAGATGTTATTTTAGTAGGCCGCTACTACGGTCGTGTACGCGCCATGCAAGATGAGCACGGCCAAGCGCTTAACGAAGCAGGGCCTGCTCAGCCAGTATCTGTACTAGGTATCAACGGCGCACCGAGTGCCGGAGATAAATTCAATGTCCTAGACGACGAAAAAGAAGCCAAATCAATTGCTCAAAAACGCGAGCAACTTTACCGTGAGCAAGGCCTGCGCACCACCAAACACATTACCCTCGACGAAATCGGTCGTCGTTTGGCTATCGGAGACTTCAAAGAACTCAACATCATTGTGAAAGGTGACGTCGATGGCTCCATCGAGGCGCTATCCGACTCCTTACTCAATCTTTCTACAGAAGAAATCCAAGTTAATATCGTCCACAAAGGTGTGGGTGCCATTACAGAAGCCGATGTCAATTTGGCATCTGCATCTGATGCCATTATTGTTGGTTTCCAAGTTCGTCCAACGCTTCCGGCACGCAAGTTAGCCGAGACTGAACAAATCGATATTCGAATGTATTCCATCATTTACAAGGCCATTGAAGAAATCAAAGCGGCTATGGAAGGCATGCTTTCTCCGGATATCGAAGAAAAAGTACTCGGATCTGCAGAAGTACGTGAAACCTTTGACATTACCAAGGTTGGAACAATTGCAGGTTGCTACGTACTCGACGGCATCATCAAGCGCAGCTCCAAAATTCGTCTTATACGAGACGGAATCGTTATTCATTCGGGCAGCTTAGGCTCTCTCAAACGCTTCAAAGATGACGTGAAAGAGGTCAAAAATAATTATGAATGCGGTTTAAATATCGATAAGTTCAACGACATCAAAATTGGCGACATCATTGAAGCCTACGAAGAAGTAGAAGTGGCAAGAAAATTATAAACCCCGGTACAAAGCTTATTTTCATTAGTTTTGTAAGACAAAAAAAAGAAATTATGGGCAAATTCGGACCAACTGAAATCATACTTATCCTTGCAATTGTTTTGCTATTTTTTGGCGGTAAAAAAATCCCTGAACTCATGAAAGGTTTAGGAAAAGGCGTGAAAGAATTTAAAGATGCCTCTAAAGTTGATACCAGCGCCGAAGATACTTCTACAGAGGTTTCCAAAGAAGAAAAATAACTGCATGTACCGATCTATCTCAGAGATTCAGAAGGCCTTGCGTTCTGGCAAGACGGCATTGAACCTGGTAGAGGAACATTTGTTGCGCATCGAAGCGCACCAGCATCTCAATGCATTTTTAGAGGTTTTTGAAGATTCTGCACTTGCCCAAGCCAGACTTATCGATCAAAAAATAAAGGAAGGTACTGCTGGTAAACTAGCAGGCGTCATCATAGGTATCAAAGACAACATCTGTTACAAAGACCACAAGGTTTCTGCCTCATCTAAGATTTTAATAGGCTTCGAGTCCATTTACACCTCTACGGTTCTTCAGCGCCTTATCGATCAGGATGCTATCATTATTGGCCGTCTGAATTGCGATGAATTTGCCATGGGTAGTTCAAACGAAAACTCTGCCTTTGGCCCCGTACACAATAACTGGAAACCAAACTATGTCCCTGGTGGTTCATCAGGCGGTAGTGCAGTAGCAGTAGCTGCTCATTTATGTACGGTTTCACTCGGTTCAGACACCGGTGGTTCAGTACGGCAACCCGCTTCTTGGACTGGCACAGTAGGCATTAAACCAACTTATGGCCGCCTGAGCCGTTATGGCTTAATTGCTTATGCTTCCTCTTTTGATCAAATTGGCTTTTTTACCAATACGATAGCCGACACCCAACTTTTAATGCAACTCACCGCAGGTGAGGACCCATATGACGCAACGAGCTCGAGTAAGCCATACCTCACAAGAGAAGCACTCCCTGACCGACTGCGCATTGGCATCATCAAAGAGTGTTTTTCTCATGTAGGTCTAGACCCTGAGGTTAAAGCCAAACTTGACCACTGCGTAGCCGCATTAAAGGCAGCAGGTCACGAGGTAAAAGAGGTGAGTTTCCCTTACCTCGATTACATGGTTCCAACTTATTATGTGCTCACCACCGCCGAAGCATCCTCCAACTTATCTCGCTATGATGGTGTTCACTACGGCTACCGTAGTCCGGATGCAGTAGGAGTAGAGGCAACTTATGTGAAGTCGCGCAGCGAAGGGTTTGGCCCGGAGGTTCAGCGTCGTATCATGACTGGCACTTTCGTTCTCTCTCATGGCTATTACGATGCATACTATACCAAAGCACAACAGGTGAGAAGAATACTCAAGGAGCGCACTTCTTTGCTATTAAAAGATTGTGACATCTTATTGTCTCCAACCACACCCAATACAGCATTTGAAATGAATGCCGTAAAGGATCCCATACAAATGTATTTGCAGGATATCTTTACAGTGCATGCAAATCTTACGGGAAATCCTGCCATTAGCATTCCCTTTGGGGTTCATAGCAATGAATTGCCTTATGGCATCCAACTCATGAGTGCAGACTTCGAAGAAGATTTACTTTTTCATGCGGCTCATAAAATTCAAGAGGTCTTATGAAACAGTGGATGGTTTCGTTATTATTCTTTTTGATGACCAGCCTAGTCAATGGTCAAAAACCGGCCCATTTGGTTCGCCCATCAGATTCTCTAGACCCAGATCCTTTTGTGAATACGGTCCAACAAAGCCTAAATTTATTTTACGCCGACTATGCCAACGCTACTACTTACGATTCCATTATTTCAGCGCTCAATTATGCGCCAGGTCAAATTCCTACATTTTCTGATTCTGTAATTTGTGCAGGTTTGGCTCACTTGAATGAGCTCACCCCATTCCAACTAGACTGTAACTCAGCAACCTTATCCACAATCAAATTTTTTGCCGCTCAGCGCAGAGGTTTTATCCGTATTGCACTCGGTAGATCAGCCTTATATTTCGATCTCTTTGAGGAAAAACTTACAGAATACGGCTTGCCTTTAGAACTGCGCTTCTTATCGGTTATCGAAAGTGGTCTGCGCCCACAAGTAAAATCTAGGGCAGGTGCCTTGGGTTTATGGCAGTTTATGTACAAAACCGGACGCTATTTTGGTCTCGAAGAAAATTCGTACATAGACGAGCGCATGGATCCAGAAAAAGCAACAGATGCTGCTTGTCGTTACCTCAAACAACTTTACGGGATTTACGGTGATTGGAACTTGGCTTTGGCAGCATACAATGCAGGTCCGGGCAATGTAAATAATGCCATACGTAGGTCGGGCGGTAAGACCACCTACTGGGAGGTTCGTCCTTATTTGCCCTCTGAAACCCAGGGTTACGTTCCCAATTTTATTGCTGCAACCTACATGATGACCTATCATGCTGAGTATAACATCATCCCAATGGAGGCCAAAATTCACAATGCGCAACTAGACACCATGTGCGTTAAAAGCGGGGTCCATATGCAAACTATTGCGAAGCTCATCGATTGGGAGCTCACTGATATCCAGAGTTTGAACCCAGTCTACAAAACGACATATATTCCAAAAATGACGCCTGCGCGTTGTATAACAGGCCCCTTGGATAAAATTGGCCTATTGGTCAGTTTTGAGGACTCCCTTTATCAATTAGAAGAGGCTACGTACAATCCAAAGCCTGTAATTAATACGCCAGTAGTCACCTCAGACACTAGTCAAAAAGATTCGTTATCTATTCTAACTGCCCCTGCAGACACCTTGCGTGCCAATACGCCGCCAACTTCAAATTTACTTTACCACAAGGTAAAAACTGGAGAAAACCTGAGGCAAATTGCACTGCGCTATAGCGTCAGTATAGAGCAACTCATGGAGTGGAATGCACTGCGTACTACCAATATTTACGTAGGTCAAAAGCTTACAATTTATACCAATCAAGCTGTTGTCCAGCCTTCGCCAACACCCCCACCTGCAAAAAAATACTATACTGTGCGCGCCGGAGACACCTTTGGCAAAATAGCCCAGAGAAACAACCTTACTCAAGCCCAGCTGCAGCGGCTTAACCCAGGCATCAAGATCAATATCATAAATGTAGGGCAGCGCATTCGAATTAAATAAGTGCCGATGAAAATTTCTGGCGTCATTATTACCTTCAACGAAGCCCGGAATATTACCCGTTGTTTGGAATCACTCCAAGGAGTTTGCGATGAAATTTTAGTGCTAGACTCCTTTTCAACAGATGCCACTCAACAAATTTGTCAGACTTTTGGGGTTCGCTTCGAACAAAATACTTTTGAAGGGCATATTCAACAGAAAAACGAAGTCCTTAAGCGTGCAAGTCATCCTTGGGTCTTGTCTTTAGATGCAGACGAAGCATTAAGCCCTGAATTGAAACAAGCCATTCTTTCGCTTAAAAAAGAGCAGCCTCAAAGTGGTGCTTATACCATGAATCGGCTCACCAACTATTGTGGTCAATGGATTTACCACAGCGGTTGGTATCCGGACACCAAATTGCGACTCGTGACCAAAGCAGATGCACAGTGGGGTGGTATCAATCCTCATGACGAACTCTTACTTACCAGTCAACTACCGGTTCGTCATTTGCAAGGAGACCTCCTGCACTATTCTTACTATACCAAAGCCGATCATTTCAAGCAAATTGCTTATTTCTCAGCTATTTCTGCCAAAGAGCTATTCGAGAGAGGGGTAAGGAGTTCGAGAGCCAAAATCGCCATAAAGGTATTTGCTCAATTTATCAAGACCTACTTTATTAAGTTTGGCTTTTTAGATGGCCTAGCAGGTTGGCATATTGCCGTTAGGAGTGCTTACGCAACCCAACAAAAGTATCACAAACTGCGTAAATTGTGGCAAAATGCTTAGCCCAAAACACATATTAATCAGTCGAACCGATGCTATTGGCGATGTTTGCCTAACCTTGCCGACTTGCCAAGCAATTAAAAATGCTTATCCAACAGCGCAACTCACTTATTTATGTAAGCAGTATACGGAGTCTGTTGTGGCTTGTTTTGAACCAATTGATCATATCCTAACGTTAGAACAACTGGAGCAGGCTTCCAATACGGAGCGTGCAGTGCAGCTAGGCATATTTGATGTTGTATTGCACTTGTTTCCAAATAAAAGGGTGGCGAACTGGTGTAAGCAAGCAAAAATTCCGCTGCGTGTTGGCACTGCACACCGCTTCTTTCATTTATATACGTGTAACCATCGCCCGAGGTTTACCCGAAAACGTTCTGATCTACACGAAGCGCAATTAAATTTGAAGTTGTTGGCACCGTTGGGTATCACGGCTATACCTACACTAAAAGACCTCCATAAAAATTTGGCATTTAATGCGCCAAGCCCCAATAAAGCAGCAGAAGTTCAAGATTGGCGTAGGGCAGTACTGTTACATCCTAAGTCTAATGGGAGCGGAGTAGAGTACCCATTGGAGCAATATTTTGCCCTAGCAATGGCCCTTGTAGATAAAGGATATCAGGTCTTTTTTACGGGCACTGAAAAAGAGGGCTCACAATTCAGAGATCAAATTCCAGTGCATCCGGCAATAATCGATGCAAGTGGTCAATGGGACTTGCCAACGTTCATTGCTATAATTGCGCAATCCAAAGCATTGGTTGCCTGTTCTACGGGGCCTTATCATATTGCTGGCTTATGTGGTATACGCGCAATTGGTTTATTTGCACAACGCAAGCCTATACACCCTGGGCGCTGGGCGGCATTGGGTGCGCGGTCCAGCGCTTTGACTACTCAAAAGCGTTGTCAGGTATGTGCGGAAGGTCAATTTTGCAATTGTATTGAAGAAATTGCAATTCAAAATATAATGGATGCCATTGAAAAATAATTATTGGAATCACTTGCTTTTGGCTTTATATGTGACCAGCTATAGTGCAGGGCTATATCAATGGAGTAGTATTTTACCAGCTTATGACTACGAAAATTTCCCAAAAGCATTAGGCCAAGGAATTCTCATTGGTATTGTTTATTTTGACTTACAAACCAAATATTTCCAAAATGCGAATTGGTTGTATAGGTTTCTTTTTTTAGTACCAGTTGCTCTGTATCTTCAGGCCTATCAGTCTGTACTGCCTTTTCTCTGGTTTTGGTCTCTCTTAATGCTTCAAGTTATTTTGTTCTTGACCTACGAGTGGGGGATCGCTTGGAGAAGAATACCCATCCTAAAAAATGTTTTAATTGCGGCAATGTGGTTTGCACAGCTCAATTTAATTCCGGCCTTGGCCGGGGCAACAAATCTACTTTTTCTTCCGTTTTTTATTTTGTACTTGGCTTTGAGCATACAAGTAGATATCGAGGACATCGAGGAGGATAAAGGAAAAATCAAAACCTTGGCAGGGCTTTTAGGTAAAGAAACGGCAAGTTATACTGTGATTTTTCTTTTGACATTTTTTGCCTTTCTATTAGGCTTACCTTGGGTATGGATTATGCTGGCGTTAATTGTTGTATACCGGGAGTTCCGCTTGCCAAAGGGGAGCTATGATGTTCTGCTGTTCCTTCTTGGCCTCTTCTTTTTGCTGCGTTAAGTTCAAGCTTTGTATCTTTGTCCTTTCTAAAAGTATCCATGGACTACACTTTCAACGCAATCGAAGCCAAATGGCGCCAACTATGGCAAGAACGCAAAACATATCAGGTCGCTGAAGACCACACCAAACCTAAATTTTATGTCTTGGATATGTTTCCGTATCCGTCCGGTGCTGGGCTGCATGTGGGGCATCCGTTGGGTTATATCGCGTCTGACATTTTTGCACGCTACAAGCGCTTGAAAGGATTCAATGTATTGCATCCAATGGGCTATGACTCTTTTGGTTTACCAGCTGAACAATATGCGATTCAAACAGGCCAGCATCCGGCCATTACCACCAAAGAAAACATTGCCCGTTACCGTCAGCAACTAGACCTCATGGGTTTTAGCTTTGATTGGGACCGCGAAGTACGTACTTCTGACCCATCCTACTACAAATGGACCCAGTGGATTTTTAAGCAACTTTTCAATGCCTATTACGATACTACCGCAAACAAAGCACTTCACATTCATCAATTAATTGCTCAATTTGAAAAGGAAGGTAATGCAAATGTAACAGCCGTTCACGAGTGTGACCAATTATTTGATGCTGCAGCTTGGATGGCTTTTTCTCAGGCAGAGAAGGAGGGTATTTTACAACAGTACCGAATGGCCTACCTTGCCGAGAGTTGGGTGAATTGGTGTCCCGCTTTGGGAACGGTTTTAGCCAATGATGAAATTGTCAATGGTGTTTCTGAGCGCGGGGGTCATGTGGTAGAACAAAAGCGCATGATGCAATGGTCTATGCGCATTAAAGCATATGCAGAGCGCTTGCTAGAGGGTCTTGATCACATAGACTGGACAGATGCACTCAAGGAACAACAACGCAACTGGATTGGCAAGTCTGTGGGCTCAAGTGTGCAGTTTGCCGTGAAAGGTGCTGATCTACAAATTGAGGTATTTACCACACGCCCCGACACTATTTTTGGTGTGAGTTTTATGGTTTTAGCCCCAGAGCACCCATTTGTGGCGCAAATTAGCACAGTTGCCCAAACTAATGAGGTTCAAGCATATCAGCAACAAGCTGCGCTCAAAACTGAAAGAGACCGCCAAGCCGATGTCAAAAACATAACAGGGGCTTTTACTGGAGCCTACGCTTTACATCCTTTCACAGGCCAAGAAATACCAATCTGGATTGGCGATTATGTTTTGGCATCATACGGTACCGGCGCTGTTATGGCCGTGCCTTGCGGAGACCAACGCGACTTCGATTTTGCCAAGCATTTTAACTTGCCAATTCCAAATATATTTGCCAACCAAGACTGCACTGAGGCAGCTTACACCGAAAAAGATGCAATTATTGCGAATTCTGACTTTTTAGATGGACTAGACACCAAGGCCGCGATGGAAAAAGCAATTGCTGCTATTGAGTTCAAGGGAATTGGTCAAGGCAAAACCAATTACCGCCTGCGCGATGCCGTTTTTTCCCGTCAGCGTTATTGGGGAGAGCCCTTCCCGGTCTATTATCAAGACGGCATGCCTCACTTAGTCGACGACGCACTCCTTCCGATTACGCTGCCCGATATAGATGCCTATTTGCCAACCGAAGACGGCGAGCCACCATTGGCAAGAGCGGCAAAAGAAGCATGGTCTATTCATTTAGGGGAGCGCATGGAGTACAACACGATGCCGGGTTGGGCAGGTAGCTCTTGGTATTTTCTGCGCTACATGGATCCGCACAATCAAGAAGCTTTTGCCGACCCTGAAAAATTGGCTTATTGGAACCAAGTAGATTTATATATCGGTGGTTCTGAGCACGCCACAGGACATTTATTATATGCCCGTTTTTGGACCAAAGTACTTTATGATTTAGGCTTTATTACATTCGATGAACCTTTTGCCAAGCTGATTAATCAAGGCATGATTCTCGGTAAATCTGCCATTGCATATATTGGTTCAGATCAAAAAATGTACTCCTTAGATATGCTTCCGGCAAGTCTGGACGGTTTCAGAGAGGTGCGCATACTCATTGACTTACTCAACGACGACGACAGCATCCAACTAGATGCGCTCAAAGCTTGGCAACCACAGTATGCCTCACAAGAATTTGTTTGCAACGCCCACGGAAAGGTTTTAGTGAAGCGAGAAGTTGATAAAATGTCTAAGCGTTGGTATAATGTTGTTACCCCAGACGCCCTCTGCGAGAAGTATGGCGCAGATACCCTCCGCATGTACGAAATGTTTTTAGGGCCGCTCGAGCAAAGCAAGCCATGGGATACCAAAGGTATTACAGGTGTACACAGTTTCCTAAAAAAATATTGGCGTTTATTTTATCAGAATGGTCATTTCGAGGTAGAGGACAGCCAACCAAGCAATATAGCACTCAAGACCTTACACAAAACGATCAAGAAACTCACCGACGACCTCGATCGATTTTCTTTTAATACAGGCGTTTCTAGTTTCATGATTTGCGTCAATGAGCTCACTGAGCAAAAGTGCAATAACCGTCATATCTTAGAACAACTGACCATTTTAATGGCACCTTATGCGCCCCATATTTGTGAAGAGATTTGGTCGAAGTTACATCCTGCTTCTGCGGGTATTTTGAATGCAGCGTATCCGGTTTTTGACCCTGCTTACCTTGCTGAATCTAGTTTTGATTATCCGGTTTCATTCAATGGGAAAATGCGCTTTAAAGTTACCCTCGAACTTTCACACGCCATAGAGGAGGTAAAAGATTTGGTACTAGCTAGGCCAGAAACACAAAAATGGTTGGAAGGTAAAGCACCTAAGAAGGTGATTGTGGTGCACGGTAAGATTGTCAATATCGTACTGTAAACCCTTAATTACCGGTTATTCGAAATGAGAGAGCAGACTTGCTGAATTTTTAACCTCAACGATGAGGTCTTTGAGTGCGGCAGAATGGGTGTGAATTTGAGACCCGCCAGCAAGTAAGCGTACTCCAGGAGCATCGTTTTTAAGCTGTTGGAAATATCCGACAATAAAATGCTGATCTACGGCAGAAAGCCAACTACTTAAAACTACCGTGGGTTTGAGACGTTCAATGCAGTCCACCAAGGAGTCGTATGGTAAACTTTGACCGAGATAATAAGTATAATATCCTTTGACTCTCAATAAGTACTGATAAAAAAGCAACCCGATTTCATGCCAGTCGTGCTCGGGTAAATAGAGCAGAACACTTTCTTTATTTTTAGGCGGAATGGTTAGTTTATCAATTTCTGTGATAACTTTTTGACGAATTAAATTGGAAATAAAATGCTCCTGAGCAGCTGTAATACTGTTTACCAACCACATGACACCGATTCGGTCTAAAAATGGAATGAGGTGTGCGGTAAAGGTGTCCTCTAGACCTTTGTTTTTGATGAGGTCATTGAGTGTATTGCGAAAAAGCTTTTCATCGAGTTCGAGCAGCGCTAAGATGAGCTTCTCTTCTGCATTGTCTATAGAGGAATTGAGCCTAATTTCTGAAACCATTGAATGAATGGCCGTCGTACCCATGGTGGCAATCTTTGAAATTTTTAGGCCCTTTTTGTTTAAAAGGCTTACGTTGAGTAAAAAAGACAGGTCGGCATCGGTGTACGTTCGAATTTTGGTATCGGTACGTTCGGGTATGAGCATACCATAGCGCTTCTCCCAAATGCGGATGGTGTGTGCTTTAATTCCTGTAAGGATTTCGATATCTTTTATTTTATATTCTGCCATAGCTGAGTAGTGATTGCGTAACAACCTTTCACATAGATTGTTCACGGCGCCGCAAAAATAAAAGTTTAAAGTAACTTTGCAATATGCAAATCAAAAGCGCCGAATTCACCATCTCGAATACAGAAGTCAGTAAATGCCCCACAGACGGCAAGCCTGAATTTGCTTTTATCGGAAGGTCTAATGTTGGTAAGTCTTCTTTAATCAATATGTTAACTACTAGAAAAGGACTTGCCAAAACATCCGGTACTCCCGGCAAAACGCAGCTCATTAATCACTTTCTGATCAACGAAATTTGGTATTTGGTAGATTTACCTGGTTATGGTTATGCCAAAGTAAGCCGAACCCAACGCAGTTCTTTTGAGCGTTTTATTGCCGATTACCTCACCAAAAGAGAAACGCTCTACAACATATTTGTTTTGATCGATGCGCGTCTGGAGCCCCAAAAAATTGACCTCGAATTCATGAATTGGTGCGGTCAAAAAGGATTGCCATTTTCTATGGTTTTTACCAAAATTGACAAATTATCAAGTACGGCCCTCCAAAAGAATTTAGCCAAATACAAAAAAGAAATGTTGAAGGTTTGGGCAGAGTTACCACCTGTTTTCACCACCTCTAGTGAGTCAGGATTTGGAAAAGAAGCGCTACTCAATTATATCGAGCAGATTTTAGCGTAGGCCAATCCTAGCGCTTGAATTTTCCTTTCGAATTCCTTACTTTTGCACAAAAGTATCCACAACATGGGAAGAGCATTCGAATACCGCAGAGCAGCAAAAGAAAAACGTTGGGACAAAATGTCCAAAATGTTTCCTAAACTAGGCAAGGCCATTACAATGGCTGCTAAAGAAGGTGGCATGGACCCCGGCACCAATGCAAAACTGCGCACTGCTATTCAGAACGCAAAGTCTGAAAACATGCCCAAAGACAACATTGAGTCTGCTATTAAGCGCGCGGCTCAAAAAGATGTTGCGTCTTTTACCGAAGTTAATTATGAAGGCAAAGGTCCGCATGGTGTGTTGGTGTATGTAGAATGCGCCACAGACAACCCTACCAGAACTGTTGCGAATGTCAAGTCTTATTTCAACAAAGCAGGCGGAGCAGTTGTACCCAACGGTTCTATGGAATTCATGTTCTCGCGCAAGAGTGTTTTTGAATTTGCTAAAACCCCAGAACTCGACCCTGAAATGCTCGAATTAGATCTTATAGACGCCGGTTGCGAGCAAATTGAAGTAGAAGAAGAACAAATTGTTGTTTACGGAGACTACACCGCTTTTGGCACGTTAGCAAAGGCACTTGAAGACATGAAAATAGAGGTCCAAAAATCTAGCCTCAAGCGCATCCCAACAAGCCCTGTGGAGTTTTCCGAAGAACAGCTCGTCGACATCGAAAAAATGCTTGATAAAATCGAAGACGACGACGACATTCAACAGGTCTTCACCAATATTGCCTAACTGTACACTAAAAACGCTTTTACTGCGTTATAACTACTGACTTTCTCCATGCGTACAAGCCTAAACATCATACTGACATCGCTATTGCTCTTTTTGTCATGGGCTTGTTCTACCGAAAACAACACACCGCTTAATCGCTTTTATCACCAAACTACTGCCAAATACAACGGTCATTTCAATGCCAAAGAACTCCTTCGTATTTCCTTAAAAACGTATCAAGATAGCCGAAAAGAAGACTTCTATTCGCTACTACCTGTGTATCCTCTCCCCAATGAAAAAGAAGTCAAAGGGATGCTTCCTGCTATCGATACCGCTGTTGTAAAATGTGCAAAAGTGATCCTCAACCATAGTATGCCCACTGCAGAAAACATGTTTTACAAAACAGTGGAATATAACAAATGGATCGACGAAAACTGGCTTACCGTCGGAGAGGCCTATTTTTACAGAAGAGATTACCTTAAAGCGTTAGAAAATTTCCAGTTTGTAAAACGGTTTTTTGAAAAGGACGTTAGCGCTTACATTGCTAGCCTCTGGATAGCCAGAATTTATATCGAGCAGCGAAAGTACGCCGATGCCAAACTTATTCTCGACGCCTTAAACGAGCGGGCCGAAATACAAAACGACAAGCAATTAACGGACTACATTCCTTTTCTTCGAAACAAGAATCCTGAAGCCGGGCCGCAACTGACAAAAAAATTACAATTCGAGACCCACCGCGCGTATGCAGATCTTGCCTTGCGTCGAAAAGAATACGATCTGGCAATAGATGGGCTGACGCTTGCCATCGCAAAGTGCCCAAATGCCAAAGAAAGAGCCAGATTAAACTATATTTTGGGGCAAGTCCATCAACTGCAAAACAAAATGCCAGAGGCTGCTTTTCACTATGGAAAAGCTTACAAAGCTGCAGCAGCGTCGGAAATTGCCTTTAATGCGCGTCTGAACCGCGCCATGGTCAGTGGAGATGACCGCCTTATGGCAGACCTACAAAAAATGCTGCGCGATGCCAAAAATGCTACTTTCAAAGATCAAATCTATTACGCTATGGCAATTATGGAGCTTTCTAAAGGCAACAAACCATTAGCCAAAGCACACCTGACTTCCTCCGCATTTTATTCTACCACCAACAAACGCCAACATGCACAATCCTACGAAAAACTAGGCGATCTTTCTTTTCAAGAAAAGAATTTTGTCTATGCCCAGAAATACTATGATTCAAGTGCTAGGTTTATCACCGATGACTACCCCAATGGCGAACAAGTTAAAAATAAAGCTACTAAGTTGGCAGACCTAGTTAAAGCCATAGAAATTGCGCAATTTGAGGATTCCGTACAAAGAATTGCAGGCCTTTCAGAAAAGGACAGAACGGCATTTCTCGAAGAAACGATCATACAAATGAAGCGAGATGAACAACGCCGTAAAGAGCTAGAAGCCGCTAAATTACTTGCACTTCAGCAGAGCCAACCGACCAACACCAGCGGCAATGCCAACAAATTTATTTTTAACAATCCGAAGCTGCGCGAAGAGGGCTTCAATGAATTTCGTAAAAACTGGGGTGTTAGAGAGAACACCGACGATTGGCGCAGAAGCGAGCGCGTAATCCTAAATGCGAATATCGACCTCCAAGATCAAGATAGCACTCAAGTGCAAGCGCGTACAGACAACAAAGATTCACTTTCTGTAGAGGCGTTACTTAAAGATATCCCGCTCACGCCTGAAGCATTTAAGGCATCGCAGGAGCGCTTACTCGATGCACTATACACTTCAGGGGTCTTGTACAAAGAAATTCTCAATGAAAACGAACTTGCCGCCGCTCAATTCTTGGCCATATTAGACAAAAACTTGGAGCACCCAACTGACCTATCAGCCGCATTTCAGCTTTATAAAATTTATGAAAATGGTGCGGGCTCCGATGAATATCGCCAATATATACTAAAGAAATATCCGTCCTCAGATGCTGCAAAATATTTCAAAGACCCCGATTTTTATGTCAAGCAGAAACTCAGCGCACAAAAAGACCAAGAAGCTTATTTGGCTTTAGTTGAGAAATATGACCAAGGTTATTTTGCAGAAGTGCAGCGTGCTACCCAACTCATTATCGATACTGACCTTGCCAATGCCTATCGTTCCGAGTATTTATTGCTCAACGCCTTAGCAATTGGACAGCAGGTCACTGATAAACAAGTATTAACTCCTCTTTTACAACGTATTATTGACGAAAAGCCAAAATCTGATCAGGCGATTAGGGCAAAAGACATGCTCGAAATTCTTCAAAAAGGTTATTCCAAATTTGATCCAAAAATACCGACTCCGCAAAGTTCTATTTTTATCGATATACCAAATGTACCGCAGTTTGCCATTGTTTTACTCGATGAAGACGACGACGCAGATGATCTTCGAACAACAATAGCTAATTTTTCTAACAAGGCTTTCAAGACCTCAAAAGTGAAAGTATCGGTCAAAACAACTCTTTCGGAAAAGAATTTTATTCTCATCTCTGAATTCCCAACTACCAAAATTGCATGGGATTACCTCAATGCCTACAAGGCCGGAGCAGCCTATTTAGATGACTATCAAAATAATAAAATTTACATTATCAATCAAGAAAATTTGAAAAAGTTGATAGAAACATCGAAATTTGACGATTATAAGGGATTTTTTATCGACAATTACTAAGCAACATGCTAAGAAAAGACATTTTCGGGGGTTCTCAACAACCAGATACCACAGACCGCACCAACCGCATCATTGCCGGGACAGAAATTAACGGTGACCTCACTTCTGATTCCAACATTCATCTAGAAGGCGAGGTAAACGGAAACGTTTCTTGTGCAGGCCGTGTGATTATCGGTGCCTCTGGTAAAATCAATGGAAATCTAGTTTGCGTCAATGCAGAAATTGATGGTGCCATGGAGGGTCAACTCATCGTAGAAAACCTTCTTGTACTGCGTTCTACTGCACGCATCAAAGGCGATATTCAAACCATGAAACTTCATATCGAAGAAGGGGCATTTTTTGAAGGCGCTTGTGTCATGCGTGCGAGTGTGAGCACTCAAAAACTAGATGCCGAGGCGGCCTTCAATGACTAACCAACAGCGCAGCAATCCATTTCTTAAGTTAAGCGCTGCAGCCATTCAGATGGCAGTGGTAATTGGTGGTTTTACTTGGCTAGGGACTTACCTAGATACCAAATGGTCTAAAGACAGTTTATTTACCATCATTGGCGCATTAGTAGGCGTTGGTGTTGGTTTGTACTTGATTATCAAAGAAGTCAATCAGCTCAATCGTGAAGACGCTTCCCAGTAAATCTATTTCTCCTTGGTCTTATTTGGCCACGCTTTGTGCAGTACATCTTGTATTTTTTATCTTTTACCTGATTTCTATTTTTAAAATCTCGTTTGATAAAATGTGGATTGTACAGTTGGCATCACTCCTTTTGATCTTGTTATCTGCGGCTATATTATTTGTAAAAAATAGTGGTGAGGCTGCCGCCCAAACTTTTCGCTTGCTGATCATTAGTGTTGTGCAGTTATTGGGTTATTTATCGATTTGTTTGGCCCTCATTTATTCCGACCAAGACGCTGTGTTGGTGCTTTATGTACTGGGGCTGTCATTGAGTATACTGATTCTGCAGACCAGTTATTTTGTGCGCCGTTTAAAATGAGCGCATAAATTCCAAAAGTAGTTGAGCGAGTGGCTCAAAAGCAGCATAGCTCAAAGCAGCTGCTTTATCTTCGATGTCGTGGTAATGTTTGTTTGGCCCCATTGTATAAATAAAAAACGCTGGAACGCCTTTTTCGGTAAAAAAATAATGATCGGAGTTGGCCGCCGGACCTCTAGATTTAACTTGTGTAATATAACTACCCTCTTGATTGATTTGAGTTAATCTCGCAAATTCGGTTTTGAATAGGGTGGCATTAACCGCAGTAATGCCTTCCTCACCACTTCCCATGATATCTGTATTGAGTAGAAATTTGATTTTTTTGAGTGCAAAGAGTGGGTGTTCTACGAAATATCGCGAGCCAACTAGCCCTGCTTCTTCAGCTCCAAAAGCGATAAAAACGTAATTGTAATTGGGGTCGTGTTGTTGGCTCAACTGTTGCGCTAAATAGAGGAGCATACCCACACCAGATGCGTTATCGTTGGCCCCGGGAAAATAGGTGTCGTTACCCATTTTGCCAAGATGGTCATAATGCGCAGTAACGACCAAATAAGGTTTTTTCTTCGCTTTTTTAGCTGCTGGAAGATATCCGATAATATTACTCGATGTAAAATCGGGAATAAATTTGCTCTCTAGGTCAATAAAAACGTACTTGGGCTTAGCCTCAAATGCATTTGAAAGCACTTGAAAAGAAGGGTAGGGTTTGGCCTGCTGACTCACAGACCAAGTCAGTTTATTTGATGTGAGCTCAATTGTTGCAGCAAAGGTCTGGAGTTCACGAAGCCTTGTTTGGAGCACTTTATTGGTGTCCGCTCCAAAACCTGTGGTATTGACCACTAAAATGCGGTCTTTTGGGCAAGGCTTGAACGCATTTACACTGCGGTATAAAGTTGCGGCATTACAATATACAACTTTATACATTTCTGACCTAACGCCGGCTGATGCAGGATCTACAAGATAGTCGATACCCGGCATAAGGGTATCGTTGCCGGCTACAAATAGGCAAGTGCCAGGAAAGGTTTGCACCGGAAAGCTAAAGGCTTGTTGGTAATTTCTTTGCAACGGTTGGAGGCCAATTTTTTTGAATTCAGCTGCAATCAAATCAGCTGCACGGATGCAGCCGCTATCTACATAGCCCCTACCAGCATATTCCGGAGCGCAGAGCTGTGCTATGGTTTGTTTGTACGGGTATTGTTGCCCAAATACAAAAGCGTAGGTTAGGCACCAAAGAAAACTAAGCGCTAGCCGCATGGCGACGACATATTTTATAGATGAAGTCTTCGACTATTTCTGATTCGGTATCCCAATTAAAAGTGAGTGCGAGCTCGGCAAGCATATTGCGCGCAGCATCCATGGAAGCGAGTTGGTCGAGTTGCTTAATATGACTGGAGAAATCGTCGGACGAACCCTCGAAAAGTTCATTGATGAACTGTAGTTTTTCATTGAGTGTAAAGGCTCCAATAAGGCTTTCTAACGGAAAGACACTTCTGTTGTCGCGGATATTGGCTTCCATTTCTGCCATCCAAATCGGCTGATCACCAGAAAATTGGGGTTCCCATGCAGTGGGAGCTTCTGGCTCTTCTACTTCTTGCTTAATTTCGTCCTCAATTTCCTCCTCGTGAATTGGGTCCTCAATAGTTTGAATCTCATCCTCTACCTCTTGCTCTTCTTCTTCAATTTCCTCCTCGTGAATTGGGTCTTCTGCAGGAATAGACGCTTCATGGATTGGCTCTTCATCTAAATCTTCATCGTCACTTTTGGCGAAGGTAACTTCAAATGCTGGCTCAGGTGTTATGCTGTGCTCTTCGATAGACCCAAATAAATCGATGGGCGTTTCTATCTCAGTTTGGCGAAGATGTGCTGAAATGACGGGTTCTTTTACACCCAAAACATTTGTTTCATAGATTTTGTAGCGCAGAATAATCAGGCGCTCGTAGAGCTCTTTGGCGTCTTCTACTAATAATTCCATATCCTCCGGACTTAAAGTTCCGGATTCAAGTTTTTCAACACCAGTGTGGAGGTGTCCGAGCATTGTTTTGATCATTAGAGAAGGACTTTTTTCTGACATTGCTTTTTACTTATTAATTTCGTGCAATAGATGACTTTAGATGTCATCGAATCAAAATTAGAAAACATTTCACAATCTCATTCAACAGCCCTATGTTTTTAGAACAATTTACGAAAGAAAACAGTCAACAAGGTTGGATTGAAGTGATTTGTGGCTCAATGTTCTCCGGAAAGACCGAGGAACTCATACGTCGTTTGCGCCGCGCCGAGTTTGCCAAACAAACCATTTTACTTTTTAAACCCCGCATCGATGACCGCTATGCCACCGAAGCAGTGGTCAGCCATCAGGGCCAAAGTTGGGAGGCCAAGCAGTTGTCCTCAGCCCTAGAGGTACTCCAACTATGGAACGGCGAGCAAATTGTTGCCATTGATGAAGCTCAATTTTTTGATGCGGCAATTGTTCAGGTTTGCAATGAACTCTCCAACAAAGGAGTAAGGGTAATCGTTGCTGGCTTAGATATGGACTATAAAGGAGTACCATTTGGTCCTATGCCTAAATTGATGGCCATAGCAGAATTCGTCAGTAAAGTTCATGCAGTTTGTGTACATTGTGGCAAATTAGCACAGTTTTCTCATCGACTTGTTGCTAATTCGGAACAAGTTTTGGTCGGCGCCACGGAAAAATACCAGCCGCTATGCCGGAGCTGTTTTCAAAAAGCCACGTCATGAAACTAGACCTCACCGCCAAAACCATTGCTAAAGTCATTGAAGCTGAATTCATAGGCGATCTTCATGCTGTGCTGATCAACGAAGTCGCTTATGATACGCGTAAATTACATGGCACGGAAGGCGTCGTGTTTTTTGCTTTAAAGGGAGCAAAACAAAGCGGATTTACTCATATTTCAAGCGCCTACCAGCTCGGGCTTAGAAACTTTGTTGTGGAAGAAGTGCCACTGCAGCCGTTGCCTGACGCCAATTATTTTGTAGTGAAAGATAGCTTGTTGGCACTTCAGCGCTTGGCTGCTTTTCATCGCCAAAGAATTACTTATCCAATTTTAGCAATCACAGGTGCAATCGGTAAAACCACAGTAAAAGAGTGGATTGCACAGCTTCTTGGTGAACAATTGAAGGTATACCGCAGTCCTAAAAGCTATAATTCTCAACTAGGAGTGGCCTTATCTCTACTGACTTTACCTCTAGAAGGGGACTTAGCAATCATTGAGGCCGCTATTACCAAGCCCGGAGAAATGCAGCGTTTACAACAGATGATTCAAGCCAATTATTGTTTGGTGACCACAAAAAATAAAGGAACGCGTCATGAATTTTCCAGTCCTGCTGCATATGTTGAAGACCTGTTCCTTTTAACTAAAAATTGCCATTGGGTGTTGGATGGAGATGAATATGACCCAAGTCAAATTGACAACTTTGAACAATTGGCGTTGTCCATTCCGTTCACAGATCCGATCCGTATTCAGAATGCAAAACTTGCCCTAGCCTGTGCCATGCAATTGGGGACTTGTACGGCCCAAGCGTTGGCACAGCTACCAAATTTAGCGAACCGCCTCGAAACTTTTGAAGGAATCGATGGCGCTATTCTCATCAATGATACTTACACCCTCGATTTAGTAGCTTTTGAAGGTGCATTATCGTTTTTGAAAACAACCTCTGACGGAAAACCTTTGATGGTTTGTTGTTTATTAGCACCGAATCAATCGCATATTAAACCAGCTATTATTGCCCTACTTGAAGCGCAGCAAATTTCACAGTATTATATCTGGGAAGCACTTCCTTCGGAATTACCGGATATCACCAATCATGCAGTGCTCATCAAAGGCAATCAATATACCCTTACCGAGGCACTATTGAGTAAGTGGAAACAGAAATCTCATAGCACAGCCGTATCTTATGACTTATCGGCACTTGGGCACAATCTCAAACAGTACCAACAATCAATAGCACCAGCAACCAAAGTTTTGGCTATCGTTAAAGCACAGGCTTACGGAGCTGGCTTGGATCAAATTGCACAGCAATTAGTCCGAAATGGCATTAATTATTTTGGTGTCGCCTATGCAGACGAAGGCGTATTGCTGAGAAAAGCAGGTATCGAGTTGCCAATTTTGGTCATGAACGCCGAGCCCGCAAGTTTTGAAAACTGTATTGCCTTTCATTTAGAGCCTGCAATTTACAGTCTGGAGCATTTAGATGCTTTTATCCGTATGCTGATCTCCAATCAAATTCAAGGCTTTCCGATCCATCTTAAGTTGGATACCGGGATGCATCGTTTGGGCTTTTTACCCGAACAAATAGAACGCTTGCTTCAAACCATTCGTGCTCAGCCAGAAGTGCTTGTTCAGAGTGTTTATAGCCATTTGGCTTGTGCCGATGAGCCGCAGCACCCTATGAACGCACAACAAATTCAAATTTTCAAGGATCTCTGTACGCAAATCCAAGCGGCTTTGCCTTATCCGTTTATTCGACATCTATTAAATTCGGAAGGTGCGGCCCACTTTCCAGAGGCGCAATTTGATATGGTGCGATTGGGAATAGGACTGTTCGGGGTCAATCACGATCCTCGTTTTGAAGCCAAGCTCAAGCCCGTTTTTTCTTGGAGAAGTCGAATTTCTCAATTGAAAAAACTTAGTAAAGGTGCCTGTATTGGATATGGTTGTACGGATGAGTTGCGGCAAGATAGCCAAATAGCTATTATCCCGGTTGGTTATGCCGATGGCTTCAAAAGAGGTTTGAGTAATGGTGCTGGTGGTGTTTTTATCGATGGGCAGTATTGCCCAACAGTTGGGAGGGTTTGTATGGATATGATCATGGTTTTAGCGCCCAACGCAAGACCAGATGCCGAGGTTGAAATCATTGGTTTCAATCAGGGCTTATCAGACTTTGCTCGAAAAGCGCAAACAATTCCATATGAAATACTCACAAGTATCTCACCACGGGTCCAAAGAACTTACACGAATGATTAACTTTATTTGAAATGTTTTAACTATGGAAACTGTCCAAGATCAGTTATTACAGCTTATCAAAGCGAAGCTCAAACCCGGCGACGCATTAGGTCATATTTTAAGTGAAACTTTACACATTAGCATGGATGCTGCCTACCGGCGCATGCGCAACGAAACAGCGCTCACCATTGACGAACTAAAAAGACTTTGCAAAACTTTTGATATTTCTTTTGACTCGCTCATTCAGCAGCAAAAAACAAATGTGATATTTAGATACACCCCCCTCAATGCTTATGATTTTTCTTTAGAATCTTATTTGGAAGGTATACTCGAAGCATTCGAACGCCTCCGGCATTTAGAGGAACCAAAAATCATGCTCACCATCAACAACACACATTTTTTTCAGCTTTTAAATTTTCCGCAGTTGGTTCGCTTTAAGCTCTTTTTTTGGGCCAAAACGCATTTGCAAATTCCAGATTACAAAGACGTTCTCTTTCGACACGAAAAAACCACGGAACGCGCCTTTGAGCTCGGCAAGGCCATTCTGCATTCCTATAATACCATTCCATCGGTAGAGATCTTTGATCCCGAGCTGATGCGCGGTTTTTTACGCCAGATTCAATATTACTACAAATCGAATCAGTTTGAAGATCCTACTTACGCACTTTTCCTTTGCGACCGCTTGCTCATGTTTTCAGCTCACCTTCGAGAACAAGCCAACCACGGCAAAAAGTTTATTTACGGCACACAAGTACCGGCAAATGGCAACCGATTTGAGATGTATCTCAATGAGACTATTAACGCAGATTCCGCATTTTACTACGAGAGTAAGGGTAAACAAGGCTTATTTCTTTCACACAATATCATGAACTACCTTCAAACAACAGATGCGCAGTACGTTCAAGATGCCAAACAAGTGATTGATAAGCAGTTGGCCAACTCGAGTCTGATTAGTGTGGTGAATGAAAGAGAACGCAATAATTTCTTTGCCGATTTTGAGAAAACCATTGGGTTATTCCGAAAGAAAATCGAGGCAGACCTTGAATTCAACGCCTAACGCTTGCGTTTTTCGCAACTAAGCCCACAGCACCTCCGAAATTCAATTTTGTTGGGGTGTTGGAATAGTTCACCTTTGTACTATAAAATTGTACGCTATGAAAACAAAAAAATTACAATCGATCTATATACTAGTTGCTATTTTCTTTAGCGGTATGGCTAGTTATTTTGCACAACAAAGCAATACCATTGCTGTTGCAAACCCAAATGTCAATGCCCTGACCATTAAACCTGAGTCTGTGGCAAAAATGATGCGTCTGGAGCTCATCAAAATCAACAAATACAAAGTTTACGATGAGTTTGATATGAACGAAGTAATCAAAGCTAAAGAGGAATACAAAATAGGTTGTTATGGTCAAAATTGTCTTTCGAGGCTTGGTGAAGAACTCAAAGTGGATTACGTCATGTCCGGATCAATAGACGGCCTTGGCAATAAAATCGTCATAACGATCAAAATCATCGACGTGAAAGGGCATGCATTGTATAAGTCATCTGTTCGTGAATTTGACAACCAAGAAACAGAAGTGCAGCGCATGGTCGAAATTATTTTGGCTGAAATGCATGGTCTAGCTGTGGATAAAGTAGTCTCAGATCGTTTGGCTTTCAAAAATGAGTTGATTACTTCAAACAATGTGGGTAAAGTAAACAATTCTGGGCCGCGAATTGGTTTTGCATACCTATCGGGAACCGTCAATGAATTTGCAACAAGAGCCACAAAATACGGAGGTTTGGGTATTCAACCTTTTACCTCTATGATTGGCTACCAAATTGAAGGTCAATATGTTGGTACTGAAAATTTCTCTGCATTGGTCGAGGGGATCATTAATATATCTGGTTTAGAGCAAGGTCAATTTGTCCCGTCTATTTCTTTACTAAATGGTTTTCGTTTTGGCAAGGCCAATTGGGAATTTGCATTCGGGCCACGTTTTGGTATTTCTTCAACTTCAGAAGGCTTTTTTGATGATCAGAAAATTTATTCTACCGATGCTCGTTATTTCTCACAGAGCGATTGGTCACAATATGCCATGCAGAATAACCATGACCCGGTTGATCCTGGTAACGGCTATATTTTCGAAAAAAACTTCGATAGACGCGGAGATAAAGCGCTGGCTACCACTTTTCTGATTGCTTTTGGACGCACCTTTCAAGCAGGAGCACTCAATATTCCAGTAAATTTATTTTACAGTTCCCAAAAAGGAGGCGGTTATGTTGGTGTCAACATGGGTTTCAATGTCCAGAAGAGCAAGCAACCAATTAATAAGCAAAGTCCGCAACGTTATTATTAATTTTACGTATAAATTCAAAAATTCAAAAATGAAAACACGCACACTATTTCAATTGTGCTTCACATTAACGCTCTACTTCTTTGGAAGTCAGAGCGTTTTTGCGCAAGCTCCGAGTACTGCAACGCCAAGCACAGACACCACCAAATACCTTATTGTTAAAAATGATGGCAATGAGTACGTAGGTCTTATTCTTTCAGACGACGGCCGCGAGGTACTTCTACAAACACAGTCTTTAGGTAAGGTTTATATTCCAAAAAGCGATATTCGGTCTATTCGACCGCTCGATTTAATAGAAGATGTCAAAAAAGGCGAATTCAGTAGCGCTGGTGCATTTTCTACGCGTTATCAGTTCACCACCAATTGTTTTCCGATTAAAAAAGGAGAAAACTATGCCATGGTTAATTTGTATGGCCCGGAGGTACATTTTGCTGTTCACAAAGATTTTTCAGTAGGCGTAATGTCTACCTGGATTGGCTCACCAATTGCATTGGCATTGAAATATACACGCGGTACGGCTAATCCAAAACTCAACTATGGAGTTGGCGCTTTAATTGGCACTTCCGGCTACCTCAATTCTGGCCGCGGTTTTGGTGGTTTGTACTGGGGTATGGTCACCTACGGAGACCGCCGCTCAAATGTAACTTTATCTCTTGGTTACGGACATTTCAATGATGGCAACGATTGGACTGACATACAAACGATTTATCAAGAAGGGGTTTACCAAGCCATTAACGGCATGGTGCCGGAGCTCCCTATAGCTGGAACAAACACCTATAATTATGGCTTCAATGCGCAAGCACCAATCATTGGTTTGGCAGGCCAAACAAAAGTAGGTAAGAAGGCAAGCTTTATTTATGACTGCATGTATATTATGGGCCGTACCAAGAACAATTCTTATGGCTATCAGGATATCGATTACATTTACGATCAAAATAACTGGATGCTACAGCAAGTTGTTGTGGGCCCATGGCAATCTTATAATAATAATACCAATCAAAATTTATTAATTGTGATGCCAGGCATGCGTTTTCAGCGAACAGAAGCGAAGGCTTTTCAGATCAGTTTGGCGGGTGTAATTACCGAGGATTTCTCTTTCCCATTACCAATGGCGAGTTGGTTCTACAAGTTTTAATGCGTTGGAAACAAATTTTTGTTCAAGACGTTGTAATTTTGAGAAAAAAGTAGACATGATGAATCCAAGAGTAGAGGCCGCGCTCAATGAGCAAATCAAAAAAGAAGCAAGTTCTTCTCAATATTATTTGGCCATGGCCTCCTGGGCCGAAAACAATGGTTTAAATGGTACCTCTAAATTCATGTATCTGCATACTGATGAGGAGCGCTTTCATATGCTCAAGCTCATCAAGTTTGTCAATGAAAGAGGAGGCACGGCAATAGTTCCGTCTGTGGACCAACCACCTTTGAGTTTTGACAACTTGCGTTCTGTATTTGAGTTACTGCTCGAGCACGAACTCACCGTTACTGCATCTATCAACAATCTGGTCGATATCTGTCTGCAAGAAAAAGACTACACCACACACAATTTTGTACAGTGGTATGTCGCTGAGCAGCTCGAAGAAGAAGCCCTAGCGAGAAGTATCCTCGACAAACTCAAACTCATCGGCAATGAAAGCGGAGGGCTGTATCTCTTCGATCGCGACCTCGAGCAAATTACTGCTCAAAACAACGCTATACAACCAAAAGCCTAATGAGCGCTTTGCTCATCTTAATTATTTCTAAAACATGGTGGCTGTCAATTTTGGCAGCCTCTGTTTTTTTGCTGTTGCTCTTTGTTTTTATTCGTCGCAGAATCGAAACGTCGAGAAGAAACCAAGTTAGGTTAGAGGTTAAAATTGCCGAGCGTACGAAAGAAATCCGTCTTCAAAAAACAAAAATAGAAGAGCAAAAACGTCTGCTTGAAGAAGAAAAGCATAAAGTTGAAGAGCAACAAGCCTTACTTCAAAAGGAAAAAGACCGAACCGAACAATGGTTGCTCAATACGCTACCGTCTCAGGTTGTTATAGAACTCAAGCGCAACGGCAAGGTCAAAGCCCAAGCTTTTAAGCAGGTGTCAATTATGTTTACTGATGTAGTTGGCTTTACACGCATTTCTGAGTCAATGGCGCCGAGCCGAATTGTCTCAAAGCTCGATATGCTTTTTCAGAAATTTGATGAAATTATACAAGCCAATAACCTCGAGAAAATCAAGACAATTGGCGATGCCTATATGTGTGCGGGTGGTGTGCCCGTGGAAAATTCAACGAATCCTATAGACGCTTGTTGCGCCGCGTTGCAGATCCAAGCTTTTATGGAGAAGCTGAAGTACGAAGCCATTGCCGATCACGAAGACTACTGGGAAATCCGGCTCGGTATTAACACAGGACCCGTTATTGCAGGAATAGTAGGCAATATTCGCCTGGCTTACGACGTTTGGGGTTCTTCTGTTAATTTAGCTCAAAGAATGGAAATGCTCGGGGAGCCGGGCAAAGTAACTATCACTGGCCATACCTTTCAGCAAATCGAACCCTATTTTGAATGCGACTACAAAGGTAAGGCACTTACCAAATCTCGAACAAAAGTAGACATGTATGTGGTGCTGCGTATCAAGCCAGAACTATCTGTTCATGGGGAGGGCTTGATTCCAAATTCACGTTTCGAAGAAATTAAAAAATTACACCACTACAGCTCGATCAAATATTACAAAACAGAGCACCATGTCATGGGCATCCTCAAAAAGAATTTATCACCAAGTCTTGCCTATCATTCAATTAACCATACCAAAGATGTCGTCAAAGCCGTCGAGCGCATTGCACTATTAGAGGGCGTAACCGATGAGGGCTTATTTTTGCTCAAAACGGCAGCTATTTTCCACGACGCTGGCTTTATTGAACAATACGATCACAACGAGTCTATTGGCGCGCGAATGGCACAAGAAATTTTACCAAAATACGGCTACACTGAGCAGCACGTTAAAACTATCGTAGAACTTATTCATGCGACGCAAATTCCACACAAGCCCATCAATAAACTGCAAGAAATTATTTGCGATGCCGACCTTGACTATTTAGGTCGTGACGATTTTGAGGAAATTGCCGATAAGCTCCGTCAAGAACTCACAGAAATGGGCAAAATCAATGCTCGAAAGGAGTGGGATGAAATCCAGGTTAAGTTTTTAAATCAACATCAGTATTTTACAGCTACTTCTATTAGTTCTCGTCAAATGAAGAAGCAAGAAAACCTGGAAAGGGTAATAGAAAGGCTGGCTGCCAATCAATACCAAAATGAGTTATAAGAATTTTGCGTTACGCCGCTCACTTTCCTGTTTTTTAGATTTCCCTTTTTGCAAATTATAACCATACGAAAGATTTAAAATAGCTCTATTGAGTTTACCTGGGCTATTGATGCGTTGGTCATGTAGATAAGCAATTTGTATGGAATGTGGCCCCTTCAAATCATAGGAAAGTCCAAAATTCCAACGAATTCTATTCAGGTGATAGCCCATTTGACCCTCCATTGGGCCTGTAAAAAATTCCATGGAAACTTTAGGTTGTAGATCTGAATTTTTAATATCGTATGCAACACTTGTTTTGTAGCGCAAGGCAGCGCCAAATTCTGGCTCGATGTCCTCAACAAACCTTGTTCGGGCATACTGATAACGCAGCCTAAAATCGAGTTCTAGCTGATCAATTTTATGACTCAACTGTAAATTAGCGTTGATGCGGTGCTTGAGCTCAAAATTACCCGACTTATTGCGGTCCGATACGAATCTGTAGTCAATCGAAGGCCGAATATGCTTGTTTATTTTATACCGATATGAAAATTGAGGAAAAAATGTTTGGATGCCGTTGGCATCAAACCTAGAATTGAAGTCAAGACCAAAACTTTGTTTTTTGTCCATTTTGTACGAGACACCAACCTCGTTCCATAGCTGAAAAATAGTGTTGTTTTGCCCCCAGCTTAACGCTGGGAAAATAAGTAGGAAGAATAAGAATCGCATTATCTTAAAACAATGATTTCACCGAGGTCAATGGTTTGGTTTTTGCCGAGCTCAACTGTATATTTAACTGGAACTTTCGTGTAATAGTCGTCGTCGTTGTTGGTTACGGAATTACCCGTGTTGAATATTTCATTGTAGGCAAAAATAGTGTAGGTGCCCGGAAATAAATTATTGAAACTAAAGGTGCCATCGTGGTTGCATTCGACCTTGTTATCGAAAATACTGTCTTGCGTACCGTATACGATATATACATCTTCGGTCGCTCCGGAGTAGCTCACTGTTTGGGAGAGTATACCATTGATGTAGAGCTTCTCATTGATCGTTAATTTGCCGGTAATTTTACTTCGGCCGCCTTCCCCTTCATATTTTTGACAACCGTTCAATCCGAAGAGTAGGGTTGCTGCTAAAAACAATATTAAAATTCTTTTCATTCTTTTTTTTGACAATGTTAAGAAAAAAACAACTTTTTAAGCAATCTTGCGTCTAATAGTTTGGAACAAAATCGATATTTCAGTAATATTGGTTCCGCTAAACAAGCTAAATGAAACACTTACTACTCTCCTTTCTTTTCCTATTTCCATTCCTTTCTTTTTCTCAGGTCCTGATCAATGAATACTCTTGTTCTAACATGACTGGTATTACTGATGCATTTGGCGAAAGAGAAGACTGGATTGAGCTCTACAACACTGGTACAGCACCAATAGATTTAACGGGGTGGTTCTTATCTGATAGAGCTGGAAATATCACCAAATGGCAAATTCCTAACGGAAGTATCGCTGCTAATGGCTTCAAAATGGTATTTTGCTCCAAGAGAGATTTGGTTTCGGGTAATGAATACCATCCCAATTTTAATTTATCACAAACTGGTGGAGACTGGATCATTTTGTCGAACCCATCTGCTGTGGTAATAGATTCCTTTAAAATTGTACACTTAACCAAATCCAATCATTCTGTAGGCCGTTCAAGTAATGGTGCCCTTGATTTTAAATTGTTTACGACACCAACGCCAAATGCAAACAATGTTGGGGGCGTTAATTTTTATCCACCAAAGCCTATTTTTAGTCTTGCACCAGGGTTTTATGCTGGTGCCCAAACGGTCAGTATTACTTGCGCAGACCCAACAGCTACTATTCGCTATACCCTTGATGGCTCAGACCCCATCCTCACCTCTCCTGTTTACAGTGGCCCAATCAATATTACCACCACAAAAGTTTTAAGAGCCACAGCCTTTGGCACTACGCTCTCTTCCTTTACAGAGACGAACACTTATTTTATAAATGTAAGTCATACCATTCCTGTAGTTTCAGTTTGCAGCCAAGGCGTCTATTCCTTAGTGGCCAATGGCAGTCAAAACCCACCGAATCGGATTGGTTCTTTTGAACTTTTTGAACAAGACGGTGCGTTCATCGATGAATCTGAAGGAGACTTCAATAAACACGGCAATGACTCTTGGGCCTATGCGCAAAGGGGCTTTGACTTTATTTGTAGAGACCAATACGGCCACAACGGCGATCTCGAGCACGAAATTTTCCCAGAAAAAGACCGAGATGAGTTTCAAAGGGTGATACTCAAACCGGGTGCTAGCGACAACTATCCTTTTGAACAAGGCGCGCACATCCGCGATGCTTTTATTCATACGCTTTCTATTCGTGCAGATCTTCGTCTAGATGAGCGCACTTGGCGCCCTGCAATTGTTTATTTGAATGGCAGCTATTGGGGCGTTTATGAAATTCGTGAAAAAGCCGATGACCACGACTACACCGATATCTATTACGACCAAAATAAATACAATCTACATTACCTCAAAACGTGGGGAGGAACTTGGCAAGAGTACGGTGCACCAAATGCCCAGCCAAGTTGGAACGCCTTGCGCAACTATATCCTTGCCAACAACATGGGTAATCCAACGAACTTTAATTACGTCGATTCTTTACTCAATTGGAAATCCCTCGCTGATTATTTCATGATCAATTCATACACGGTCAATCAAGATTGGCTCAATTGGAACACCGCTTGGTGGAGAGGCTTAGACACCGCCGGCGACAAAACAAAATGGCGCTATGCCCTCTGGGACATGGATGCCACTTTCGGCCATTACATCAATTATACAGGCATTCCCGACCCAAGTGCTAATGCCGATCCATGTAATGCTGAAAACCTACCTAATCCAGGTGGTCAAGGCCATACAGACATTTTGGAAAAACTCATCAATGAAAATCCAGAAGTAGAGCAATACTATATTACCCGCTACATCGACCTCATCAATACTTCTTTTAGCTGCACCAGTATGCTTGCGCTGCTCGATAGCATGGTCAATGAAATTGACCCTGAAATGACTGCCCAATGTGCCAAATGGGGCGGAACCTACACCGGCTGGCAATCTCGAGTGACGCAATTGCGCAATTTCATCAATCAGCGTTGTTTGGCCATGGAACAAGGCCTTATTGACTGCTATCAACTTTCCGGGCCCTTTGCCACTACTTTTGATGTCAGCCCAGCAGGAGCCGGCACAATTCAAGTCAATTCTATTGATCCGCCATCGTATCCCTGGACAACCAGCTATTTTGGTGGCATTCAAACGCTCATTGAACCCGATGCCAATCCTGGCTTTATGTTCAGCCATTGGACTGTCACAACGGGCCCCTTGGGTTTGCCCTCAACTACTGCCGATAATTTTATTAATATCAATGGGCCAGAAACGATAGTTGCGGTATTTGTGCCAGATGTTCCAGACCTCGATGGCGACGGCTGCCTTAACGTAGACGAACTCTTGCTGGGCACTGATATCAATAACCCCGATACCGACGGTGATGGCGAAAATGATTGCGATGAGATTGGCAACATTGGCGCGCCTAACGACACCGACGGCGATGGCATCATTGACGCACTAGAATCTTCAATTATAGACACTGATGGCGATGGTGTAATGGACGAATTAGACCCGGACAACACCAACCCATGTATTCCAAATCCAAATGCGGGCCCTTGCGACCAGGACGGCGATGGTCTAACCAACGCGCAGGAAACTGCTGCAGGCACCAATCCTACCAACCCCGACACCGACGGCGATGGCCTAACAGATGGTGCCGAAGTAAGCAACGGCTCAGATCCGCTCAACCCATGTGATCCTAACGATTCCCTCCCAGGTTGCCAAATCGATACCGATTTTGATGGCCTCACCGATGCACAAGAAGCTGTATTAGGAACTGACCCGCTCAATCCGGACACCGATGGCGATGGTATCAATGACGGAACAGAAGTGGCGAGTGGCTCTGACCCACTAGACCCTTGCGACCCTGATAACAGCAGCCCAGAATGTGCAACCGGGATCTTCTTCCCAACTGCGTTTTCGCCAAATGGGGTAGGCAATGGCCTCAATGAGGTGTATCAGATTATTGCGGGTAAAGACGTCGCTGCCCTCAACTTTAAAATTGTGGATCGCTGGGGCAATCTCGTATTTTCCTCGACTCATAAATTATTTCAATGGGACGGCACCCATAATAATAAACCGTGTAATAGTGGGGTATACGCTTATGTGTGCGATGTAACCTATGAAAACGGCAGCACCAAAAAGTTTGCAGGTAACATTACCCTAATTCGATAAGCATGCATATTAAATTGAGCATCCAGCTTTTTGTTTTATTCTTGTTGCTGAGCGTCTCCCAAGTGTGCTCAGCCCAAGATTTTCATCTTACCCAAGCAGACCGCTCCATCCCATTTATGAACCCTGCATTTGTTGGTACCTACAAAGGTTTTGAGAAGTTAACGATGCTCAATCGAAACCAATGGGTTGGTTCCGGAACTCAATTTCTAACCAGCTACGGTATGGCAGAATTTACACCAGGCCGTACCCGTCAAGGTGAACGCGCCTATGCTGGAATTGGTGCTTCTTTCGGAAACGATGTAGGTGGAGATTCTCGGATGTCTCAGAAATCTTTTGGAATCACTGCCAGTGGTCATCTTCCGCTGGCTAAAGGCCATTGGCTAGACGCAGGTATTCAGACGGCTATTCAACAACGCAGTGCAGATTTCAGTAAGTTACTTTATTATTCACAATGGAATGGTAGTACGCTAGATCCAGCAGTTTATTCTGGCGAGGAGAACGACTTTGTCAACTTTGCATTTGTAGATGCAGGTTTGGGCTTGGCATATCGTTTTGAACCCAACCAGCGCGGAGAACTACGCAATGGCCAGTGGTCTTTACAAACAGGTTTTTCTTTGCAGCATGTGAATCGACCGCGCCTCCAATACAATACGCTTTCTGCCGACAGACTCTATCAAAAAGCGGTAGCTTATGCCTGTTTCTCGCTGGGTTTAAATGAGGTTTCAGCGCTGCAGCTATCCCTAACTCACCTACGGCAAGGCGGTCATACAGAAAGTATGTTAGGGGCGATCTACCGCATGAAACTCAGAGGGAGTTCTCTGGTAACCAATGAAGTCAGCACTCAATTTTTGAGTGCCGGATTTTATTTTCGATCCAGCGCTGCAATTGCCCCTTATGTGGCTATAGATTTTGGTGCCTTTGACTTTGGTATTTCGTATGATGCTAATTTAGGAGCAGCATCAGCTGTGTACAGACATTCTGTAGAATTGAACCTTGCTTATACTTTTTTAAAGAAATCAGCCTTTAAAGGTAGCCGTTTGCGCTAAGAAATTGCATCCACACTTTGGCTTGATCTTTATTCATCACCCTTGGCATTTTGTTTTGTGCGCCTAGCTTGCCTATACTTTCTAAATAGGTATAAAATACATTTGTCGGTAACAATTTGAGGCTGGGCATCTGCATGTTATGCTTGCGGACATATGCGTAGTCGTCGTTAATGGCCTGAAGGGCTGCATCGAGTTGTTCGATGATGCTGTCATTTGCTTTGTGTTCATCGCAACCGATATACCAGCAGTGCTGTAAGCCATTTTCATCGGCATGGATAGTGTACTCAGAAAAAGAGAGTTGATGTTTAGAACTGACCTCTTTTAGACCTTGATTGATGTTATCTAAGGACAGGTGTTCACCGCAAAGGCTCAAAAATTGTTTGATGCGTCCTGCGATGATGAATTCATGCGTTGTAGTATCGAGAAATCGCACTAAATCGCCAATCAGGTAGCGCCAAAGCCCAGCATTAGTGCTGATGACCAGGGCGTAGTCGATGCCCGCTTTTACTTCGCTAATGGTATATGCTTTATACTTGTCTTTAAGTACTCCAGATTCAGTAAAGTATTCCACATTGAATGGAATAAATTCAAAAAAGATGCTATTGTTCATCAATAGCGTCATTCCATTTTTTTTGGGGCTAGTTTGGTAGCCAAAATAACCCTCGCTAGCCAAATAAGTGTCTAATAAGACGATTTCTTTTCCAGCTATTCTTTTGAGGCGCTCCACAAAAGGGTCCATGTACACACCGCCGTGGACATACACCTGAAAATTTGGCCAAATTTCATGTATGTTTTTCAGCTGATAATACTTGACAATTTCTTCTAATAGCAGGACGCACCAACTTGGTATTCCGGCCATAATTCCGATGTCCCATTTTGGTGCTTCTTCGACCATCATGGGTAGTTTGGCTTTCCAGTCTTTTAGTTTGGTGATTTTCTTGTTGGGTTTGGTGAAAGGTGCAGCAATAAGCGAGGTGTGTTTTTTGAGGATGCCGCTCAGGTCGCCTTCAAAATGTTGGTCTATTTTTTTTAATTTGGTAGAACCACCAACGGCAAGCACCTTTGCACCATAAAAAGAGTCTGGAAGGTTCAATTCATGAAGCACCGAAAACTGACGTAAAGACACCCGCTGAAAGGAGCGTATCATTTCAGTAGTGACCGGAATTCTCTTACTTGGCGCACCTGTAGTACCTGATGAAAGCGCAAAATATTTGATCCGACCCGGCCAAATATGGTCTTTTTTACCATCGATTGCTGCTTGCAGCCAGTTGGTGAAGTATTCGTCGTATTCTGTAATGGGTACGCTTTGTTGATACCTCGAGACCAAGTCGCTTTTTTGAAGGAGGGTCGTAAAAGAGTGATGCTGGCCAAAAATCGTTTTTTTTGCGACTTCGATATTTTGCCGCAGGGCTTCAAGTTGTTGTTTGTAGTCGGCACTTACGCGTGAAATACGCTTGAAACTTATTGCAGTGCTGCGTTGAATGAGCTTACCAATTATGGGCATTTTACAAGAAGCTTTTTGAGTACAGGCTTCACACAAAAATAAAGAGAAAACTAGTGCGTTCTTACTACACTTTGTTTTAAATTTGTAAAAAATACGACTATGCAAACCAAAACATTCATTGTTCCTCACGACTTCACAGCTGTAGCAGACATCGCCCTCCAACACGCTATTGCCACTGCTAAACCACTAGGGGCTCAAATCCTTGTACTTCATGTAGTTTCCAAAGAAGCTCAAATACCCGAGGCACTTGCGCAGCTAGAAAATATTACTGGAGGTTTTGAACATGAAGGCGTGCTCCTCAAGCCAAATGTCCGCATCGGAAGTATTTTTGAAGATATCGGCGCATTCGCTGCTGAGCATCAGGCCGAACTCATCTTTATGGGTACCCATGGCGCTCATGGTTGGCAACACATTACCGGCAGCCATGCTTTAAAGGTCGTAACGAGCTCACAAGTTCCGTTTATCATCGTTCAAGAAAAAGCGGTAAAGGCCAGCGGCTATGATTCCATTGTAGTACCAATGGATCTTCACAAAGAAACCAAACAAAAACTTTCTATCGTAGCCAATCTTGCTCAGTACTTCAAATCAAAAGTACACGTGGTAACTCCAGACGAATCCGACGAGTTTTTGCGTCATCAAGTACGTTCAAATATCACTTTCTCTGAAGGCTTTTTCAAAGACCGAGGCATCGAAATGACCAGCGCATTAGTTCCAAGTTCAGGCTTTGACAAAGAAGTGGTAAAATATGCGATTAGCGTAGACGCCGATCTCATTGCAATTATGAATCTACAGCGCAATAACTTATTTACTGCCCTCACTTCCAATCACGAACAATACATCATTACCAATGATGCGCTCATCCCAACGCTTATCGTCAATCCGATTCACCTTGGATCTGATTACAGCAATATGTTCTCGATGTAAGCATGTCTAAACTCACTACCCTACACGAGTTTATTGTTAGCACGCAACAAGATTTTCCCTTTGCCACCGGTGAGCTTTCTCGCTTGCTCAGCGATATCGCCTTAGCGGCAAAAATAGTCAGCAATGATTTGCGCAAAGCCGGATTAGTCGACCACATCCTCGGCGCCCAGGGCGGTCAGAATGTGCAAGGCGAAGAACAGCAAAAATTAGATGTTGTTGCAGATGCAGCATTTATTCGCGCTTTTGAAAATGGCGGTGAGGTCTGCGGCATTGCCTCTGAAGAAAACGACAACTTTCTTGCATTTACCTCTGCTAACGCTCAAAATGCCAACTATGTTGTATTATTTGACCCGCTAGACGGTTCTTCTAACATAGACGTCAATGTTTCTATCGGCACCATTTTTTCCATTTACAGACGTGTCTCTCCAGTTGGTACCCCAGCAACCCTCGAAGACATGCTCCAACCTGGCACCCAACAAGTGGCAGCTGGCTATGTGCTCTATGGCTCCTCCACCATTTTGGTGTATTCTACCGGAAACGGCGTTAACGGATTTACCCTAGACCCATCTATAGGAGAATTTTTCTTATCTCATCCTGATATAAAGATGCCTGAAAATGGCAGGTACTATTCGGTCAATGAAGGCAATCTCCAAGACTTTGACCCAACTTTGCGCGCCTATCTTGCTTATTGCCAGTCCAACGACAACCAAACAGGCAAACCCTACTCTGGCCGCTACATCGGCTCTTTAGTTGCTGATTTTCACCGCAACCTCATCAAAGGCGGAATCTATATTTACCCTGCGGTTCCTGCTGCACCTAAAGGGCGTTTGCGCTTACTTTATGAGTGCAATCCGTTGGCTTTCATAGCTGAACAAGCCGGTGGTTTGGCCACAGACGGCAAACAGCGTATTTTGGATATCCCACCAACGGAGCTTCATCAGAGGGTTGGGTTTTATATTGGCGCTAAGTTAATGGTGGAAAAGGCAATGGGCTTATAAGCTACTCATTTACTAAGACCTTGAAGCTTTCAGATTAATCGTATAATCCATTTCAACAACACCTGCTCCGGGCTCTTTATTGTATTTTACCTCTCTTTTAATGCGCTCTTTAATATCATTAATAGTGCGGTCATCTATACAGGTGGTAACAGATTTAATTGTTCTTACGCCAACAACTTGTCCTTCGGCATTGACCTGCACTTTAAAACCAATGCGGCAGTCAAAGTCGTTTTCATAGCTTGGCAAATTGACATTATTTTGACGGATTCTTCCCTTTCCAGAGCCTCTGCCATTTCCTGTGCCATCGCCTTCGCCATTTCCGTTGCCGGGGCCGCCGAATGGACCATTGCCCGAGCCATTGCCATTTCCGCTACCGCCACTTCCAAAGAAATTGGTACTTTGAGTGGTAGTAGACGTTCTATTTGTTCCGTTGGCTGAATTTTGATTGGCCGAATTACCGCTGTTGTGTGAGAAGTCGCTTTGGTTGGACGTAGCAACGCTTTCCGTCTGATCGGCAGGTGGCGCTATTTGCCCAGAACCCGGGGTGCCGCCGCCTCGAGAGCCTCCTGCGGCATCTTCTAATTCAACATTGTCTATCTGAAATTCTTCAATGACTTCATCTGAACGAAGCGGGGGGGTATCTACGAGTTGATCTGGACGGGCATCGAATTTAATGAGGACAGCCAAAAGGAATAAACTAAAAATCCATACAGAAGTATAGACCAACGATTTTTTGGCGTCTTCACGTGCGCTGTTTAATTCGATTTGTAGCTTTTCCATAACCTGAAATTTGTAAGTGAACAGAACAACTTATTAACCCTCTTTTGTAGCAATGATCATTTTAAGGTCATTGAGCATCCCAATTTTGAGTAGGTCGACAAGTTCTTGAACTTGAGCATCGTATGGCAAGCGTAAAATTACGGTATTGTCGCCGAGTTTTTTGGTCTCACCAATCAGCACGCCCTCTAACTGGTCAAGTGCAATTTCGTCGTTGTTGACAAAGAAATGTCGTTGCTGATTCTCGTCAAATTTAACAGTAAGTGTAACGTGTTGTTGTTGGGTCTTTTCATTGGCATCAGACTTTGGTAACGGAACTTTAATCACGTTCGGATTGGCCAAAGTTGAAATGATCAAAAAGAACAACAACAAGAAAAACATGATGTCGCTCAAGGCAGAAGTGGCTACCTCGGCATGAAACCTTTTATTTCGCTTTATTGCCATCTTTTGAGTTGATTAGTTTTAAAAAATCCAAGTTGATTTTTTGAATTTCAAGGGCATAATTATCAATAAGCGCATTTAGTAAGTGATATGCTGTAAAGGCGATGATACCCACAACCAAACCAGAACCAGACGAAATCATCTTTTCATAAAGTCCACCAGAAATGTTGCCGATGGAGACGTTTTCCGAAATCGAGATGCTGTAGAAAATTTTAATTACCCCAGAGATGGTACCGATGAAACCGAGTGTCGGTGCTATACCGGCAATGAGCCCCAAGTGATTGATGTTTTTCTCCATTTTGCCAATTTCTATATTGGCAACTTTTTCCATATTGGCCTCGATTTGCGGGACAGGTTGACCTATTGATTCGATACCTTCTTTTAATACAGTTCCAAATGCAGTTTGCTCGCGTTGCGTAGCATCAATAGCCCCTTTGACGTCCGTGTTGTTCAATTTACTGTGTACCTCAGAAATGAGCATGGCATTTTGTTTGGTCATGCGGCGGATATACAAAAAGCGCTCAACAGCCACGTAAGTAGTATAGAAAAGAAGTAATACAATAGGGATAAGAAAGACCCCGCCTTTCATCAGAAAGTCAATTGCTGAAATTTCTTCGACCGTTTTATACGATTCTTCTGTGGCTACTTCGGCTACCTGCGCACTGAATGCACCTGCGCTCAATAAAAATGCTGCTGCTAATGGATATTTGACTGAAAACTTCATATTTGGTTTCTATTTTGGTACGCTAAAATTAGTCATTGACATTAGGCAAGATGTCGATTATACTTGGAGATATTCACACTGAATTGTTATTTGTAACGTTCTTGCCCGAAAAGGTCACAAAATATTTCGCTCCGCGGATACTTTGCGTAATTTTGCAGCCCGATATGGAACTCAATACCTTTATCAAAACCATTGCCAAACATCCGGCCCTAGATCGGAGCGCGGCCGCCTTGCAAGCAACGAACGCCAGATTGCATTGGAAGGGAATGGTAGGTTCTGCCAAATCGCTATTGTCTTTGATGGTAGCACAGCAGGTTCCGGGTACGCATTTATTCATTCTTTCTGACAAAGAAGAAGCCGCCTATTTCTTGAATGATTTCGAGGGGCTTTTCCCCGACGATAAACGCATTTTATTTTATCCTGCTTCGTATCGAGTACCCTACCAACAAGAGCAAACCGACAATGCCAACGTGGTTGCAAGGGCTGAGGTCTTGGAAAAACTCAGCGATAAAAAAAATACATGGGTTATTACTTACCCCGAGGCGCTTTTTGAGAAAATACCGACGAAGAAAAATTTAGTCAAGCATACCATGCGTTTGGAGGTTTCCAAAACCTACAGCACAGATTTTTTGAATGAGTTGCTTTTAGAATATCAATTTGACCGCGTAGACTTTGTCTATGAACCCGGTCAATTTTCTATTAGAGGTGGAATTTTAGACGTATTTTCTTTTGCCAACGAACACCCCTTTCGCATCGAGTTTTTTGGCGATGAAGTGGAAAGTATCCGGACTTTTGACGCGGCAAGTCAGCTTTCCATTGCAAATCATCAATTTTTGAATGTCGTTCCGAACATCCAATCCGGACAAAGTTTAGAAATCCAGGAAACTTTATTGGGTTTTGTTGGCAACCAGACCATTTGTTGGCTTGCAGATGTCGATCGAACTTTCGAGGTATTAAAGCGCGAATACGAACGCGCAGTAGCCATTCATAGTCAGCACCACGGCCCAATACAATATGCCTTGCCTCAAGATAAATTTGTGTCGCATCTTTCCTTTGAAGAGCAGCTGGCAGCTCACCGCGTTATTGAGTATGGGCCTGTTTTTCATTTCAAGGCCACGCATGCAGAAACCTTTGACTGCCTTCCTCAACCAAGTTTCAATAAAGACTTTGAGCGCCTTCATACCGATTTATTGGCGCGCAAAGCCGACGGATATCAAAATTTGATTTTTTCTAATCAACCGCGTCAGGTAGAGCGCTTGTACCAAATTTTTAGCGATATCGGCAGGGAGGGTGAGTTCAGTGCTCTTCCGTTGGCTTTACACGAAGGATTTATTTTTCCATCATTGAAATTGGTTTGCTACACAGATCACCAGCTTTTTGAGCGCTATCACCGGTTTCGTTTAAAAGAAGGGTTTAAGCAAGCCAAGCAAGCACTTACACTTAAAGAAATCTACCAACTCCAAAAAGGAGATTACGTCACGCACATAGACCACGGTGTTGGTCAGTTTTCTGGTTTGGAAACAATTGACGTAAATGGCAAACCGCAAGAGGCCATTCGCTTGCTCTACAAAGATGGAGACGTTCTTTATGTCGGTATTCACTCTCTGCACCGGATTTCTAAGTTTACGGGCAAAGAGGGCAGCGCACCTACACTCAACAAACTGGGTACCCAAGCCTGGACGAATTTAAAAAACAAGACCAAAAAGAAAATCAAAGAACTAGCCTTTGACCTCATTCAGCTCTATGCCCAAAGGCGCAGTAAACCAGGATTTTCTTTTACACCCGATAGTTATTTACAGAATGAACTCGAAGCGTCGTTCATGTTCGAAGACACGCCTGACCAGTTCAAAGCTACACAAGACATCAAAAGTGATATGGAAGCTCCGCGGCCTATGGACCGCTTGGTTTGTGGCGATGTCGGTTTTGGCAAAACAGAGGTGGCCATTCGAGCTGCCTTCAAGGCGGTAACTGATTCCAAGCAAGTAGCAGTTTTGGTCCCGACTACCATTCTTTCTTTGCAGCATTTCCGGAGTTTTCAAAAAAGGCTTTCGAGTTTTCCGGTTACGGTCGATTACATCAATCGTTTTAAATCGGCCAAAGAAATTACTGAAACGCTTAAAAAGCTTGCGGCAGGTCAGATTGACATCTTAATTGGGACGCATGCCTTGGTTGCCGAGCGCGTCAAGTTCAAAGACTTAGGGCTCATGATCATCGATGAAGAGCAAAAGTTTGGCGTTGGCGTCAAAGACAAACTCAAAACACTACGCACTTCAGTAGATACACTTACGCTTACCGCAACGCCTATTCCGCGCACCTTGCAATTTTCTTTGATGGGCGCCCGAGACCTCAGCATCATCAATACACCGCCTCCAAATAGGCAGCCGGTCCTGACAGAAATCATATCATTTAATGAAGAGCTGATCCGCGATGCGATTGCTTATGAAGTGGGGCGCGGTGGCCAGGTATTCTTTGTGAACAACCGCCTTTCGAATATCAAAGAACTCTCAGGCATGATTCAGCGTTTGTGTCCGGGGGTGCGCGTAGGCATTGGCCACGGCCAAATGGATGGCAAGCAACTCGAGAAAATAATGCTCGACTTCATCGAGGGCGCCTACGACGTATTGCTAGCAACCACCATCATTGAATCGGGCATAGATATCTCGAATGCCAATACGATCATCATTAACGACGCGCATCAATTTGGTCTGAGCGACCTTCATCAGTTGCGCGGAAGAGTAGGCCGAAGCAATAAAAAAGGATTTTGTTACCTCATTGCACCTAAGTTTAGCATCATGACCTCCGAAGCGCGCAAGCGTCTAGAGGCATTGGTGCAGTTCTCCGATCTTGGTTCAGGTTTTAATATTGCCATGAAAGACCTCGACATCCGAGGCGCAGGCAATATGTTGGGCGGAGAGCAAAGTGGTTTTATTGCCGAAATTGGTTTTGAGATGTATCAAAAAATACTCAATGAAGCCATGCAAGAGCTCCGCGAAAGTGAATATAAAGAACTATTCGATGAGCGGGTAACCGATCAATTCAATGGCTTTGTCCAAGACTGCATCTTTGAAACCGACATGGAAGTGCGCATTCCTGACACCTACGTCAATCAAGTCGCCGAGCGTTTGAGTTTGTATCAAGCTTTGGACAATCTCAAAAACAAAGACGAACTTGCTGCATTTAGCGCACAGCTTCAAGATCGTTTTGGCCCGCTCCCAAAAGAAGTAAAAGAGCTTTTATTTTCATTTGAGTTGCGTTGGTTGGCAGAATCAATGGGCTTAGAGCGTTTGGTACTCAAAGCTGAGAAATTAGTGGGTCATTTTATCGCCAATCCGCAGTCACCTTTCTATGAAACGGATCAATTTCAGGCGGTTCTTCAAAAAATTCTTTCTCAATCAACAGGTTACAGACTTGTTCAAAAAGATGACAAGCTCAGATTGGTCATTGAGCCCATCCGCCACATCAAAGATGCTTTTGGGAAATTACAGGCACTTCAAGAAGATTAATTAGCTCCTAGTGGCAATAAATAGGTTAACTTGACCTACGTCAAGATATATTTAGTTGCAATGTTGCAACTTTGTGGTCTATTAATTGTTATATTCAATAATCTTAAAATTAAAAAAAATGAAAAACATTGTAATCGGTTTAGTAGGCGCTTTCGCCTTATTTTCTTTTGTGGCATCACAAGCAGGTGTTTGGTCAGTAGATGGCGCACACTCTCGTTTAGGTTTTACTATTCTTCATAATGGTATTACGAATGTACATGGCAACTTTGGCAAATTCACTATGGAGGTAACTACTCCAAACGCTGATTTCAATGACGCCACAATTGTGTTGAACGCCGAAGCGGCTTCAGTGAATACAGGTATCGAAGCCCGCGATAACCATTTGCGCACAGCTGATTGTTTTGACGTTGAAAAATATCCAGCCATTACGTTCAAAAGTTCTGCAGTGAAAGAAACGGCTACAAAAGGAACTTACACCGTAGCGGGTGATCTTACCATGCATGGCGTCACTAAAAAAGTAGTATTTAATGGTGTACACACAGGCAATAGTAAAAATTACAAAGGAGCAGCAGTAGCTGGTTTACAAATCACTGGTGCAGTGAAGCGCTCTGAATTTGGCATGGGTGAAGTTAGCCCAGGTTTAGCCGATGAGATTAAACTCATTGCTGATTTAGAAGTCGTTCAGAATTAATTGCGCTAATGAAAAGCCTCGTATTCTTACTCTTTGGTTTTTGGGCAACTGCTGTTATTGGACAGCAATACAAACTTGCAAAGGGTTACAGCATTTCGTTTACAAATGCAGATGTCAGCGGAACGTTCGATGAACTAAGTTCTACTTCTCTTTTCTTTGACCCAGTCAAGCTTGCCAATTCAAAGCTTTCATTTAAAATTGAGGTGGCCTCGATCAATACTGGTAATGGCTTGCAAAACAAGCATGCCCGAGGTGAGGAATGGTTCAATGCAGATAAATACCCCTATATTGAATTCAATTCTACCAAAATAGAGAAAACGACTGAGGGTTATAAAGCAATCGGAAAACTGCAAATGCACGGCGTGAGTAAAGTGGTCAGCATTCCATTTACCTTCACTAAAAAAGGCAATAATGGTACGTTTATTGCTAAATTTAGCGTAGACCGTTCTGATTACCAGATAGGGAAGAAAAATAGTGGAGTTGCTGAAACATTGAAAATAACAGCCAACATTCCAGTTATAAAAAAATAGAATTATGTTGAAAAAAACAATTTGGGCCCTTTCTTCGGGTATTTTAGCAGGTGGCGTATCCTACGCCTACGGTGAAACTATCGAGAAACAACTCATGGAAGACTACTCCAATGTAGTGCCAACTTCCGCTATTTTTATTGCTTGTTTGGTGGGCACCATCATGGCAACAATTGGTCATTGGCTACTTACTAAGTTAATACCTATGTTTGGGGAGTTTATTTTCGCATTATTATTTGCAGCACTTTCTACAGCGAGTTTAATTGGTGTACTTGGTTTTACCTTTAATGATGGCTCTAATGAATTACATCAATTCATTTTTTATGGCTACGCAATGCCGATGCACTTTTTCCCGTTTTTAGCGTGGTATGTATTCAAACCATTATTTGAAGAGAAATAAGCCTTTTTTGGCATAAATATTGAAAGGATGCTTTGGCATCCTTTTTTTTTGAAAAAAAGTGCTCAAAAGAACAACGAAATACTTGGATTTACGTTTAATAATTGATGTTGCAACGAATAAGCATATTTCTTTTTTTTCTGGGGTTGAGCTTACCCTCTGTTTTTCGTGCACAATTGCTTACCAATAACGCCTTGAATCCGCAAGGCTTGGTTCAAAATGTTCTTTTAGGAAATGGTGTAACTGTTTCAAATGTAACCTACAATGGCAGCCCTGTCGCCATTGCTCAGTTTACTGCAGCCAATACTACGCTCGGCATTAACAGTGGTATTGTCATGACAACAGGTACTACTTTGCCCAACGGCAATGGCCCGCATGGCCCTAACGACACACCCGGTGCTGGTGTAGATAATAACATGGGCGGCTTTAATTTACTTTCCCAAGCCATCCAAGGTAACCAAACCTACAATGCAGCCATTCTGGAATTTGACTTTATTCCTTATGCCGATACCGTTCGTTTCAAGTATGTTTTTGGATCCGATGAATACCCCGAATTTGCTCCCCCCAATAACACGACCTACAACGATGTTTTTGGGTTTTTTATATCAGGCCCTGGTATTAGTGGTTTTCAGAATATTGCCAAGTTGCCGAATGGCGCGGTTGTTTCTATTAATAATGTCAATAACATTACCAATCCATTTTATTTTATCAATAATGGCGACGGTAACATGGCACCTTATAACCAGAGCCCACAGTACATACAATATGATGGCTTCACTAAAGTATTAGAAGCGGTATCAGCGGTGCAATGTGGCCAAACCTATCATCTTATTATTGCCATTGCCGATGTAGGTGATGGCCAATGGGATTCCGGGATTTTTCTCGAGGCCAATAGCCTTTCTACCCTTACGCCAATTGAGATTAGTCATACCTTATCCCAGCAAGTATTCTCCAACCCTGATTGGATGGCAGAGGGCTGTGTGAGCGCCACAGTGACCTTAGAGCGTCAAACCAACTTGAATCAAACCCTAACAATCCCAGTTCAATTGAGCGGTACGGCTACTCCGTTATTGGATTACACAGGCGTTCCAACGAGTGTCACCTTTACTCCTGGGCAATCCACATTTAGTTTTGCAATACAAACCCTTACTGATGCCTTGGTGGAGGGTTTAGAAACCCTAACCCTCACTTTTCCAATAGCTGATCCTTGTGGCAACATCACACCACTTGTTCTCGATCTTTGGATACAGGATAACCAACCTATGGAACTGACATTAACTAGTTCACCAATTCTCTGTCCTGGAGACCCTGTTACCATAGATGCGCAAATTAGCGGCGGCCTACAACCCTATACTTATGAGTGGAGCACAGGGCAAACCACAAGCAGTATTACTTTGAACATCGCCAATTCTCAGTCTATATGGCTAGCTGTGACTGACGCATGCACAGGTGTTCCGGCTTCCGACACCCTTTTTGTTTCGGTTCCTGAATTTAACCCTTTAGCTATTATTACGAGCCCTGATATCACAGAAATTTGCCCGTTTATTCCGATGACAATCGGCGCTCAGGTGAGCGGCGGATCAGGTCAGTACACTTATTTATGGACCACCAACAATGTGGTGAGTGGCACTACAGATTCTTTATTGCTGAACCCAGGGAGCTCAAGTACATACCTCATTACAGCCACTGATAACTGTGGAAATTCAATACAAGATAGTGTTAGTTATACGATTTTAAGTCCGCCGCTTGTTTTGCAAATGAACGGCCCTTTCCAAATTTGCCCGGGCGATAGCGTAAATCTATTAGTCACGGCTAGTGGAGGTTACGGCAACTACTACTACAATTGGTCTACTACCGAAACAACAGCCCAAATTACAGTTGCACCTCAAAATTCCACGTCCTATTTTGTTCAGGTTAGCGACGAATGTCAAACTTTTAGTTCTACTGCCGTTGCTTTGGTTCAGGTTGTCAAGCCACTGGCAAATTTTTATATTATGAGTCAGAATCCAATGGAAGGATTACCTGTTCAATTGGAGAATGCCTCTGTCAATGCTTGGTCCTATACCTGGACCTTCGGAGATGGCAATCAGTCTTTTTTAGTTAATCCGACGCATACCTATGCACAGCCAGGCCCTTATGAAATCACGCTCATTGCAACCAATCAAGAAGGTTGTGTGGACAGCATTTCTAAATGGATAGAAATTGCACCGGAACGTTACATTTACTTGCCAAATTCATTCACCCCAGATGGCGATGGCCTCAATGAGTTTTTCTACGGACGCTTTATTGGCCTTTTGAGTGCTCGGTTCTACATTTTCAATCGCTGGGGCGAAGAAATCTTCTCCTCAGACGCACTCAATTTTGTCTGGGACGCCACCTACGAGGGTGTTCCGGTCCAAGACGGCACCTATTCTTGGTACTTGATTTACGAAATAGAAAAAGGGATTTACAAGGACCTATCTGGTCATGTGAACGTCATCAGATAATACCAAACGGGTGCTAGTCGTTCGAAATAATCTCAAAGAGCTCATTCAAATTAGGTGAAATAATAATTTCAATGCGTCGATTCTTTGACTTATCGTTCGGATCTACCGGATGATACTCACTTCGGCCAGCAGCCATTATTTGTGTTGCTGCCATATTCGAGTTAGCGAGCATGAGTTCGACAACAGCAGTGGCGCGCAAGACCGAAAGCTCCCAGTTATTTTTTGGCGATACACTACTGTTTAGTTTGTCGGTATCGGTGTGGCCTTCGACAACAATTTCGAGATCGCGTTCAGTTTCAAGTACGCGCCCTAGTTCTACGAGTGCCTCTTTTCCTTCATCTTCTACCTTGGTGGAACCAGAACTGAAGAGTAGCTTCGCTTCTAAGCTCACGTATATTTTTCCATTTTTTTGAACAACCGTTAGTCCTTGATTTTCAAAGTTCCGAAGTGCATTGGCCACGCGCGCCTTAAGCAACTGAATTTTAGCATCTTTCTTGCGAATGGCTTCTTCAAGTTCATTGACTCTTTTTTCGCGTTCTTCAAGTAAAACTTGTTTGGCTTTCAGTTCTTGATCAAGTTTGAGCAATGCATCTTCCTTGCGTTGTAGTTCTTTTGTTTTTTGTTCAAGTTCGGTTTGGAGCGTTGCTGTTTCTTTGGCACTCAGGTTCTTTAGTTTATCAAAAGAATTTTCAAGTGTTTCGTATTGTGCCTCTAGCGTTTCTTGTTCTCTTTCGAGCAAACGTATTTGGTTACCTAGATTATTTGTATCGCCTCGAAGGCGGCTAACTTCTTTTGCTGCTATGTCGTACTTTGTTTGTAAATCCTTGGACAACACTTCATAATCACTGCTGCTTTTTTTGTACTTAGTGAGCTCTTCACTGCAGTTTTTTTCACGTTCGAGTAATTCGTTGTATTTTTTTGATGGCACACAAGCAGAGAATACCAACAAAGCGAGTAAAGAAAGGAAAAAGAAATTTTTCATCGGGGCAGCTTTTTTACAAAGTTGTTTTATAATTGCGAATGGAAGTTGACTTTTTTTTGTTTTTATAAACACTGAATATTGCATAAAGTAACACATTGGGTCAATTTCGTGTGCATCGAGAGTGAATTCCTTACCTTTGCATCATGAGTACAGTAAGGAAAAATCAAAAAAAGTTAACCGAGGCTTTTGAGCTGCTTCAAAAAAATGACCTCAATTCATTAACAGCTGCCTTGAACATTTATAAGGAACATGGGCAAGTCACGATTCTTCCTGACTTATTCAAAGCACTAGAGGGAAGAGAACGCACACAGCAACAAGCTATTATTGGTTTTTTATCTGATGTCAAAGAAACTGATGCCGCTGCGGCCTTTATCGATTACTTAACAGAGCAAACCGATGCAGAGAACAGAAAGCTAGTGCTATCTGCCATTTGGAATTCAAAATTACCTTTTGACGAGCACTTACCCTTTTTTGTGATGTTGGCCTCCCAAGGAGACTACCTAGAAGCCCTCGATTGCCTTACCATTATTGAGAATATGTCCGGACCATTTGATGAGTCTCAACTTCTAGAGTCTCAACTTTTACTAAAGGAATACATTGAAGAACGCGCCCCACAATCTGATCAAAAAGCACAAATTATGAGTGAAATTGCTTGGTTTGTCAAAGAACAAAATGAGGGCATAGATGCTGACTTGCTAATCGATAACGAATAAAATATGAGCCAAATAGCGCTACAATCAATGACCGGTTTTGGCAAGGCCAACGGACACTTTAACGACAAAAAAATCTCAGTTGAAGTGAGGTCTCTTAATTCCAAAGGCCTGGATCTCAACCTCAAATTACCTTCTAGCTTTCGCGATCTCGAAACGCCTATTCGCAAGATAGTGACCGAAGAATTATTGCGCGGTAAAATGGATTTAGGAATTTACATTGAAAGCCAGCAGCAGCAGTCAGCAGGCTTGATCAATGAGCAGGTAGCCAACGCTTATTTTGAGAAGTTGAAATCACTGAATTCGGCATGGGGTACGCACACCCAAGACTACCTTGCCTTGGTTTTGCGCATGCCAGATGTACTTACCAGTCAGCAGGAAGAACTTTCAGAGGTAGAAACGACATTTATTCTAGATTTAGTTGCTGAAGCTTGTGCTCAATTGCAGAAGTTTCGCAGGCAAGAGGGCTTGAGCTTGGCCAAAGACCTGATGAGTAATTTAGATCAAATTCAGCAAGAGCTCATTGCAATAGCACCATTCGAGCAAGAGCGAGTTGCTCAAGTAAGAGAGCGCATCCAAAAAGGGCTTGCTTCCATAGAAGAGAGCAGGGTAGATGTGAACCGCTTGGAGCAAGAAATGATATATTATGTCGAAAAGCTTGACATTTCAGAAGAAAAGCAACGCTTACAGCAGCACCTTACTTATTTTACCGAGACGCTGAATCAAGAGGCTTCTGGTAAAAAGCTTGGCTTTATTGCCCAAGAAATGGGCCGAGAAATCAACACCTTGGGTAGCAAGTGTAATCATTCAGAAATACAGCGCAGGGTAGTGGTGATGAAAGATCATTTAGAAAAAATTAAAGAACAAGTTCTCAATGCATTATAAAATGAACACGCAACCAAGTATTGTTATTTCAGCTCCTTCAGGAGCAGGTAAATCTACAATTGTTGGCGCTTTACTTGCCAAGTATCCGCAATTGGCATTCTCGGTTTCAGCTTGTTCGCGTGCGCCAAGAGGAAACGAAGTAAATGGTGTACATTATTACTTTTTAGAACCGTCGGAATTCAAACAAAAAATTGAGCAAGGCGCATTTTTTGAATGGGAAGAAGTCTACGAAGGAATGTATTATGGCACCCTATACACAGAACTCGAGCGTATTTGGGCTGCAGGTCAAGTGGTTGTATTTGACATTGATGTTATTGGCGGCTTAAAAGTGAAAGAGAAACTCAAAGCTGCAGCAATTTCTATTTTTATTCAGCCCCCGAGCATTACTGCGCTCGAAGAGCGCTTGCGCAAGCGCCAAACTGACTCCGAAGAAAAAATTAAGCTACGTTTGCAGAAGGCAGAAGAAGAGCTCAGCAAGGCTCAGCTATTCGATTATATAGTGGTAAACGATGACCTCTCAAGGGCAATTGCTGAAGTAGAAGCATTGATCATTCCAATGTTGCACAAATGAGAATAGGTTTATTTTTTGGTACTTTTAATCCTATTCATGTGGGGCATCTGATTATTGCCAATCATATGGCCCAACACCCAGCTATCGACCAAGTTTGGTTGGTCGTTACACCACATAACCCGCACAAAGAAAAGTCTACTTTATTAGCCGATCATTTGCGCTTAGATATGGTACGTGATGCTATTTACGAAAGCCCTCATCTGAAAGCTAGTGACATTGAATTTCATCTGAAGAAGCCAAATTACACCATTTCAACGCTGACTCATTTGCAAGAGAAGTACCCACAAGATGAATTCAGTTTAATACTGGGTGCAGATAACTTGCGGTCGTTTCACAAATGGTATAACTGGGAGCAAATCCTTGCCAATCATAGACTCTACGTTTATCCAAGAATTGCTAGTGACAGCGGCACTTTGAACGAAAATCCAGTTTTTATCGAGCATCAACACATTGAAGTTGTTACTGACGTTCCAGTACTTGGCATCAGTGCTAGCTTTGTGCGCGCTCAATTGGCAGCGGGTAAAGATTGTAGCTTCTTACTCTCAGAGCCAGTATTGAAGTACATTACTGATCGGCATTTATATCAAAAATTTGGCAATAAAAAAGGGGAGTAAAAACTCCCCCTTACTTTGATAAACATCTGCTACTATAGCTTCACAAATTTTTGTTGCTGCGTACCGAATACATTGTTAAGTTCGATGAGGTACGTGCCAGTGCAAAGTTTACTTAGGTCAAACGAAGCGCTTGCAGCTGTTGTTTGAACAACTTCCATTATTTTTCCTGTGAAGTCGCGAAGCGTTAGTGTAGAAAGGCTACCGTTTAATAGTCCGCTTACCTCTATTGCAGTACTTGCGGGGTTGGGTTCTAGGGACATTGGATGGATAATTTGTTCAATTTGCCCCCCCGAACCGACAACAATTTTGTAGCCATCAAATGAGACTGGTTGGGTTATTGGTGTAGGGGGCAATCCTGGCAAAAGTACGACCAATACAGTAGCGGTAATATCTACTGTAACGGGGAAAACCGCAACGGAGTCTGTAGTGCCAAAAAGATTGGCACAACCGTTTGCTCCACCAAGGTAGTTGCAGTTGGATACATTACAAGCGTAATCAAATCCGGGAGGTAAGCCCTGGACGCCGGTTATGGTAAATTGTTGGATAACGCTACCAACAAATTGCCCACTCGGATCTACCTCTGCTGTTACGGTTGCGGGTACTTTGAAATTGATATCTGTAGAATAAGCCACATTGGGTAGCGCAGGCGGAAGGTTTTGAGTGGTGTCTGGCCAGATGCCATAAGTAGAATCGATAAAATTCACACCTGGTGTACATGACTGGCTCCAAGAGAGGAGGTAAGTCATTGTAAATAAAGAAGTAAGTATTATTTTTTTCATGGGAATTGATTAAAGTTCAAAATCAAAAGTACAATTATTTTTCTACCATCTCTACAGTATAAATACTGATTGGTATTCCATTTTCAGCACTCATTCTCTTTGTCTACCTTTGTAGTATGATTATTTACAATGTGACGGTCAGTATTGACCACGCTGTTGAACAAGATTGGTTAGATTGGATGCGCGTTCAGCATATTCCTGCCGTACTCCAAACAGGTTGTTTTTTAGAATCTCGGCTTTCGAGAGTAAATGGCGAGGAAGATGGGGGTTGTACTTATTCCGTTATGTATTTGGCACCAGATCAGGCCGCGCTGGATCAATATCAAACTGAGTTTGCACCTGCACTCCAACAAGACCACGCCGCCCGTTATGCAGGTAGTTTTGCGGCATTTCGAACTACCCTTCAACTCATCGAAGAATTCAAAAGATGAATGTTAAACCGAAAAAACAACTTGGCCAACATTTCTTAAAAGATGCGGGAACCTGCCAAAAGATAGCCAAGCAAGTGATTTGGACCAACGACACCCGTAAAGTCCTCGAAATTGGCCCCGGTATGGGCGCGCTCAGCAAATATTTATGGGATCTTCCCGAAATAGATCTCTGGTTGCTAGATGTCGATATCGAATCTATTGATTACCTGCGCGCTCATTATCCTGACCATGCGGACCGCATACTTTTTGGAGATTTTTTGCGCCTGGACCCTCAGGAATTATTTGGCACAGACCCCTTTATTGTAGTTGGCAATTTTCCATATAATATTTCTTCTCAGATTCTTTTTAAGTGCTTAGCCTACCGCAACCAAATTCCGCAAATCATGGGGATGTTTCAAAAAGAAGTTGCGGTCAGGATATCCCAAAAACCTGGCACTAAAGAGTATGGAATCATTAGTGTGCTCTTGCAGACCTTTTATGATATCCATTATTGTTTTACCGTAGATGAGCATGTTTTTATTCCTCCGCCAAAGGTAAAGAGCGGTGTGATTCGCTGTGTGCGCAATGACCGTCAAGCTCTTCCCTGTGATGAAAAACTCTATTTTCAGGTGGTGAAGGTTGCCTTTAATCAAAGACGCAAAACTTTGCGTAATTCATTGCGGGTTTTGCTTAAAGATACGCCTTTACCTGAAAAATTTGAACAACAACGTCCAGAGCGTTTAAGTGTAGAAGATTTTATTGAGCTCACTTGTTTGATTGAAGAACTCGCTAATAAGGACTAAAGCTTTCTTGGCGTTGAGTGCCCACTTCGGTTCCGTTTTTAAATATTTTTTTACTAACGAGTTGTCCGTTTTCATTGAAGGCATAGAATGGACCATCTTTAAGTCCTTTTTTATAATGGATTTCGTAGACAATTCTTCCATAACGGTCGTATTGCTTAAAGATACCATCTAGCTTCCCGTAGCGGTATTGCGCAACAATAGTTGGCACTACTCCTCCTGGATAATAGTTGGTCCAGGTACCGTGTTTCATTCCGCGGTAGTATTTACCGGTTTCTTTGAGCTGAAAATCGATTTGTGAGTATGCGGCATAAGATCCATGAAAGTCACTGACAGTCTCTTTCATTCCCATAATGGCAATTCCGTCAGCCACATTTTTTTGGGTAAATACTTTAAAATGCTGTTTTTCTTTGATTCGACCGTTGTTAAAATAGGCATTCCATTCTCCTACTTTAAAGCCATTTTGATAATTCCCTTCTAATTTTAAGACACCTTCAGGAGAATAAGAAGCCCATTTGCCGCTCAGCGCACCATTGCGATAAGTTGCTTTGTCCTTGATTCGTCCGTTTTCCCAGTAATTGATCCATTCTCCTTCCTCTTTTCCATTTACATAAACGCCGTCCATAAGTAGGGTAGAATCTTCGTACCAAGTTTGCCAACGGCCTGACTTTTGGTCATTTAGGTAGTCTCCGGTGCGGTAAAGCGCCCCATTTGGATAATAATAGACCCAATGACCAGTACGGAGGTTATTTTGGTAATGTGCCAAGTAGGAAAGCTGCCCGTTGGCAAAATAATAATGCCAAGTGCTGTCTTGTTTCCCATTTTGGAAGTAACCGTCCATGTCTAATTGCCCATCTTGGGTAAACCACTGCCATTTATTTGTTTTTAACCCTTGAAGATAGAACCCGTAAGTGAGTGTATCCTTCTCGTTAGACATCACTAAGTACTCGCCATGTAGAGAGTCTGCCTGATACCCCAGTCGTTTCTCCAAGACGCCATCAAAACGATAGAATACCCAAGGACCATCCTTTTTTCCTTTATCGAAAGCACCCGCTACAGACAAAACGCCATTAGCCGTACGCTCTTCGAATGGACCTGTTTTTAAACCGTCCTGAAATGTAAAGGATTCTTTTAAGGACCCACTAATGTAATAGGTGATAATTTGGCCGTTTCCATTGGTGATCGTTTGCTTATGAGTGCTGTCTGCTTGCCAAAAAGCCATTAAATAGGTGGTATCGTTTTGAACCTTTTCTATAGATTTTGGATGCCCATCTGGGTAGAAATATTCCCAAATACCAGTTGGGCTACCTAAGTCAAATTGCCCGCGCACCTGAACTTTTCCATCGCTTGCATAGGCTCTGTAGATAGAATCAGGTACATTGAATTTAAAATAAGACTCTTGTTTAATTTGCTTATTTGGATAAAAGAAGGTCCGTTTGCCATGAAGTCGATTACGGTAATAGTTGGCTTCTTCTTCTAGCACCCCATCGTAAGTGTAGAAAAGCCACTTGCCGTGTTTTTCGGTTGTTTGTGGTATAACTGAGCTGGTAAAATAGGAGCCCAACCCCTGAATGTGTTTATTTTGTGCATCCCAGTAAATGCGTTTCTTAGGACTTAAGTTTTCTTTAAGTACGGTCAATTCCTGTGCAAATGCAACCCCAAGCAAACAACTCGTAAAGAATAGAATTAAATAGCGCATAAATCTTTTTTATAAGAAAACGCGAAAAATAAAAAACAACCCAAAACCAATAAAGAGACTCCCTATCAATTTATTGAGCAGATTTAATAATTTTTCTGTCACAAAATTTCGAATTCTTTTGGCTGTGATAATTTTTAAAATGTCAAACGAAATAAAGGTAGTCAGTACAATGCCTAGGAACAAAAACAAGTAGCTATTGGTATCATCGGGGCTATCGTGCTTGACAACTGACGCAACACTCAACCAATAAAAAATGACTAATGGATTTGCAAAATTCAACAAGAAACCCTTTGCAATTGTAAGTCCGAAGTTTTTTTTAGGATCGGCACTTTCTGTTAGGTGATATTTCTCAGAAACCTCGTCAAGCTCTTGGGTACCAGTTTGAATTTTTGACTTTTTAAACAGATTTACAACGCCAAAAACGATAAAAATAAGCCCCCCAAAAATGTCAAAGAGTTGTTTGTTTTCTCCGGTGAGTAAAGAGTTGATTTGTTCGACAAAAAGGACGGATAATAGAATGTAAAAGATATCGCTGAGTATGACGCCAAGGTCTAGGGCCAAAGCACTGCGAATTCCTTTGGTGATGCTATTTTCCAGAAGTACAAAAAATACGGGCCCAGGAATAAGGGAAAGTATTAAGCCAATAGAAAAAGCGTGGAAGACCATATCCATAGAACAAAAATAACTTTAATAGCACTAGAAATGATTGAACTTAATGAATGTTACGGACAGCGCGATGTTTATTTCAGGAAATGCACTAAATTTGTTGCTCAATTTAGACAATATGAAAACTTTGCGTGCCAATCAAAAACTGGAACAAATCATTGCCAATGTCGAAAAAAAGGGCCTTGAAGCTCCACAACTCATTGAAGACCTCAAAGAACTCAGAGAAATGGCATTGCTAGAACAAGATCCATTGGTGGTCAAATCTTTGCGTCTTACCTATGAGTTTCTTCAGGAAAACGATTGTTTTGATGTAGAAGCACAATATGAAGAAGACGAAGAAGGCAACGAATATCCAATTGAAATCGACGATAAAGAAAACCTTTTGTATTTCTTGAATTTGCTCAAAAATGCAGAACACAAAATCAATCGCGAAGAAATCAAAGATTACCGCTCAGCCCTAAAATTAGAATTATACTAAGCAACCAATAAGTACGTCATGACGTCTCTATTAAAAGAGCAAGTCATTGTTCATTTTGGTTTTAATTATCTTGCAGACAAAACCTGGAATATTCTTCCAGGTTTTTTTATGTGCAAAATTGGCAGTACTTCGCGTCTGGATTGTGTTCAAAGGCTTTTTGATCATCCAGTAAATTTTCGATTAGGGTTTGGAGGCCTTCGTCAAAAAGGCTTGGAATGTCATGTAAATATGCTTGCTGGTCAAATGCGAGTGCAAATTCTTCGTCCCTATTGATCAATGATTCGATTCTTGCCTCAGCCGGTAAGCACCCGTATTGTTCATTAAAAAGAAGGCTATATAAGCAAAGTTGCAAGGCGTGTTTGGGTTTTGTCAGATTGGTATACGCATCATTTTTTGAACTCATTTTGACATCAGTATCTTTGACTTTACCAGATTTGTAGTCGATGACACGGTAATGGTCAGCACCAATACGGTCAATGCGGTCGATAAACCCTACAAAATGAATGGATACAATTTCTTGTTGAAGCTGAACTGTATAATCGAGTTCAAACTTTGCTTCGAGTTGCTCAATAAAAAGGGGTTCTTTTAAATTTTTCAAGAAGGCAAGTTCTTTGAGCAATACTTGTTTGGTCAGGTCTAGCGCCATCTCAAAACTTAAAAGGTTTTTTCCGCGCGCAAAAAGTGCGGCGTTATTGTCGAAATATTTCATAAAATGCTTGCGCAATACCTCGGGGTAAGCAGTGAGCATTTTTGATACGTGCGCGGGTGTCAAAGGCCCAGGAGCAGGAATAAGCAATTGGTTATTTTGATCGCGATGGGCGTGGGGGGTATAGAGTTCTTCAAGACAACTATGAATCAAGGAGCCAAAAGTACTCGTCGCAATATCTTCTTCAACTTCGTCTTCTTCACCGAACTCAACCACATACCGATAATAAAAATCTAAAGGGCAAGTTACAAATTTACGCAGCGCAGAGGCAGAAACATTTCCTTTGAGATATGTTTTGATGCGCGCTTGAATAGCCTCTGATTTGGGAATAAGTGTTTGTTCTAAACGCTGCTCAGTGCTCGGTATTTGATAGAAGTATTCTTTCCAAGTAACATTCGGGTTTTGCTGTAACCACTCCATCTGTAACTGCAACAGGTATCTGCTTCTTTCATGGCTACCTAAAATTTCACTCGTGGACGTATAGGTAAAGACGAGCTCTCGGGCTTGGTGCAAAAGCCGATAAAAGTGCTGTGCAAAGAGACCTTGTTTGTCTCTGTTGTTGGGCAAACCAAATGCAGAACGAAGGTCCATTGGAATGATACTTTGAATCGGATTGGTTGGGGGTAATTTCCCTTCGTTCATGCCGAGCACATAAATGCGTTGAAAATCGAGTAAGCGCGTTTCCAAAAGTCCGGTAAGTTGCAGGCCATTTGTTGGGCTTCCTAGGTAGGCGAGGTTAGCGCGCGTCCAGTGCTGGTAAAAGAGCTTTTTGAAACTACTCAGTGCCATTTCCGGAAAAGCGTTGTCTATTAATTGTATAAATTGCCTGCAAGCTTGTTCAAATGTTAAAATCGCCGTTCTTTCGAAGTCATTTCCTTCTGGAATAAGCTGTAATAATAACTTATTTAATAGCTGTAGTTGTTGAAGTGCAAATTTCCAATTGTTGTCCCAGTTGGTGCTCATTATCGTGAGTATCTCGAGTACTTGCTGGTCTAACTTGAGTTGATCTACGCGCTGGAAAACGCGGTTGTATTTGATGGTGTTTTTTTCGGCTGCAGCAAGCTGTTTGAGTTGTTGGGGATCAAACGCTAAAGAAATAAATGCATGATGGCAAAAACGTTGAAAATCTTTGTGGTAGAGTGCTTTGGATTTAAATTTGAGCTGGTTTTCTTGCAATTGAAAACAGAGGTCTATCCAAGTTCTAATGGGTGTTTGGTCTAGGGGTAGACCAAGTGTTATATTGGCTTGCCCAACAATTTTGGGAATATTTCGGATGGCAGCATGAACCAATGTCTCATCAGCTAACAACACCAGAACTTCACTCCAGTCAGGCACGGGGTTTTCTATGAGCTCGGTAGCCAAGACCTTCACTTGACCGATATGCTGCGCGCATTCGATGACTTTGATATCATAAGCCTCTTGTTGAAGATGATTTGGAAGGTTGGCAGGAGGTTTTTGCTCAAAATATTGAAGATTTTTTCTTTGAAAATGGCCCGCTTCATGGAATTTATTTTCAAAGTAATAGGCATCGGTATCGATGATGAACTCACCTTGTTTTTTATCGATGAGGTATTTAATAATGCGTTGCTCTGCTGCTGAAAGTGCATTGAAGCCCGCGAAAATAAAATGCATACCGGCATCGAAGAACTGCACAGGGTTTTCGGCGAGTTGCCGATATGCCTGTGCTTTAGAACAGCTATTTTGTTCTGTATTGATCTTCTGAAGGCCTTGGTGCAACGCCGGAATGAGTTCCCAAAATTGCATAAACTTTTGCTGCGAGGCAGAATAGCCTTCTTCATCGATTTGCCAACTTTCTAAGGCTTTAATGGAAGCTAAATTTTGATAAAGTTGCTGATGATCAACTAAATAGCGATCTACGTCGTCGAAATCCGAGAGCAGAATAGGTCCCCAAGTAAGAAAATCTTCAAACGAAAGCGCATTTTCTTTGAGTGTGGAGACGTATACTTGATACAAGGCGAGTAATGTGCTGGTGGGGTGTGCAATGGTTTTTGTACTCAAAGAAACGACCCATTGGTCTATTGTGAGCACGTTTGGCGCAATTAAAGGGCCACCATTGACATGAAAAAGTGCATTGAGCAGGTAGCGCTTGGCGCGTTCAGAAGGAAGAATGACTGTTATAGACTTTGAAGCATAGGCTTTGCCTAGAATTTGGGTGGCTAATTGATCTAGAAACTTCATGGCTCTATGTTTTTATCAATCAAACCAAACTTTATCAAAGAAAGAAAGAGGCCTATTTGAGTGCATGAATTTATGGCCTCCGTAGCATTTAATTACTGCGTAGTGCGCAGCGCCAAATTTGATCTGTACAAAATTTAGACCTTCTGGATAGGTATCGGATAACCCCTGAAAAATCATAGCCCCGTTATCCATTATTTTTTTAGTGATGCTTGTCCCGTCTGGCGGATTAATATAGATGCTTGCTATCTCTTCGTAGCTTATGGTAGCGTCGATATTGTAGCGCGTAATTTCATAGGTGTTGCCTTGGCCTAATTCTCGATAAATAAGTTTTAGATTTCCATCTGGGGTCACTTCAGCCAAGGGTTTTCCTGGAAATTTAGCGATCAAACCAGAAAGCGAATCTGTGTAAATAGATTCCGTTTGTTTTTTAATCAAGGTTTTACTGCTTGGCGCTTTTTCTTGGATACTCCATTGTACAGGCCGAACGCGGTAACCACGTGCTCTAAGTAATTGAAGAATGCCGTCTTCACCGCCTAAATGACCTGCTCCTACTGCGCAAAAGAAAGGGGTGGGCTCTTGAAGTAAGTCAAGAAGTTTGTCGCGCATTTGAAGGTTGCGTTGCACGATCACTTCATTGTATAGTTGTTCTTGTATGGAAAGATAGGATTTCATAAAGCGTTGTAGGGCATCGAGGTCGCCACGCAGATACAATGCCAACAGTTTTTCTTGGGTAAACGTATTGATTTGGTTATCGATGATGCGTTGCTCGCTTAGTTTGAATTCATTGGAAAGCGCATATTGATCTTTTATGTTTTCGAGCGCCACGATCTCTTTCTGAAGTTGCAGCCCTAGTACATTGAAATAGGCGTCCAAAAATTGTGGCATACCATCTTCGTTTCCATAAAGTGTTTTGGAGCTGATATCTAGGTTTGTATAGGATTTACCCTTGTCGTCAAAGCGTGTCTCTGGCAAGACCTTACGGGTATCCATGACCGAAAAAAGTTGATAAATATCGGTTTCGAGGACTATCTTTTGAGCTTGATCAAAAGCAATATATACACTATCAGAAAGTTCAAATAATGCACGGTCGTTGGCGTGGAGTGTTCCAAAAAAATAGGATTTTACAGTAGATTTTGGACTAGAGACCTCCCATAACAATTCTTTTTCGAGGTCTAGGAGCTGCGCTTGACTAGTTTCGAGGCAAAGAATGGCGAATATAAGGAGTGCAATACGCATAGTATCAAAGTTAATCAAATAAAAATACGCTGAATGTGGTTTTCTGTGTAGGCATAAGCCAGGTAAGCCAAAGAGGGCATTTCCTTAGTCAGTATAATTGGAGACTTTCTTCCCAAGGCAATTTTGCCATGTGTTTCATTTATTTCGATGGCTGCTGCCGCATTAATGGTCAGTGCATTTATAGCTGCTTGAGGTGTCATTTTCATTTTGATACAAGCCAAGGAAAGCACGTGCATGAGGTCAAAGCTTGGCGAGGATCCGGGGTTAAAATCACTTGCCAGTGCAACTATGGCATTTGCTTCAATGAGTCGGTTGGCTGCACCGTACGGAATCGATAAAAAATGTGAACAGCCTGGTAGCAAAGTGGCCACACAATTGCTTTTAGACAGCGCAGCTAAATCTTTTTCGTCTATTTCTTCTAGGTGATCTACTGATACCGCACCTTTTGCAATAGCCGCTGCCACACCTCCTAAAACAGAAAATTGATTGACGTGTACTTTTGGCCGGAGCCCGTACTTTGCGCCCGCATCTAAAAGCTGTTCCATTTCGGCGGTACTAAAATAATTGCGTTCGCAAAATACATCAATGTAGTCTGCTAGATTTTCTTGAGCAACGAGAGGTAGAAGCTCCTCGATTAATAGCTTGATGTATCCAGAGCGGTTGTTTTTGAATTCGGCAGGGATGGCATGAGCTCCGAGAAATGTAGCTTTAATTTGAACGGGGGCATTTTGTTTGAGTTTTTGAATAACGCGCAACATTTTGAGCTCACCTTCTATACTCAAGCCATATCCAGATTTGATTTCAAGCGCACCCGTACCTGCAGAAATGATTTGACGAATTCGATCAAGCGCCGCCACGTACAGGGCCTCTTCTGACATCTGGTTGAGTTTTTTTGCCGAATTGAGTATACCACCACCTTTAGCTGCAATTTCTTCATAGGTGAGCCCGTGAATGCGGTCTACAAATTCTTCTTCCCGGCTGGCGGCAAAAACTGTGTGGGTGTGTGAGTCAATAAAAGCAGGCAGTACGTAGCAGTTGGTGGCATCGATGACTTCTACATCGCGCCAATCGGTAATGCCTGGCCATTCGTTCATAGGGCCATAGGCAATGACTTCATTATCTTCTAATGCAAGATAGGCATTTTCAATAAGTGCAAGTTGGTTCATTTGCTGGCCACGAAGTACAGCGGGCAGCTCTTCTCCTGCTTGGACAAGACCTTTGATGTTTTTAATAAATTGTTTGCGCATACGTATTTTCACTGTAAAGATAAGACCAATTTAGGCTTATTTTCGTTCCTATGATGGAAAGTAATGCAGAGATGAAACACGATGTCTTAGGCAAGTGGGGAGAAGCCTATGCCTTGCAATACTTGTTGGGCAAGGGTTATTCCCTTCGAGCGCGCAATTACAAATTCAACCGAATGGAAATCGACCTCATCATGTCTAACGGTAAAAATTTAGTAATGGTAGAAGTCAAAACACGCCATAGCGCAGAACTCGGCGAGCCATGGCGAGCAGTTCATTTTGCCAAACAAAAACAAATTATACGGGTGGCTAATTACTATACCAAAGCAATAGAATGGCCACACGAAGTTCGGTTTGACGTAGTTTCAATTGTTCACAACAGCAACCATACAGACCTTACGCACATAATAGATGCGTTTAGTCCAAAACCCTGATTTAGATATGCAGTGCGCGGTCTGCAGTGGCGGCAAGTGCGGCTTCTTTTACGGCCTCAGAGTAGGTAGGGTGTCCGTGGCAAATGCGCGCGATATCCTCTGCAGAGGCACGGTATTCCATGGCAGTTACGGCTTCCATAATTAAATCTGCGGCGCGCGGCGCAATCATGTGCACGCCCAGTATTTCATCTGTTTGGGCATCGGCCAAAATTTTGACAAACCCGCTTGTATCCATACTTGCACGAGCTCGTCCTAAGGCTTTGATTGGGAAAGAACCGACTTTGTAGGCGTGGCCAGCTGCTTTGAGTTGTTCTTCAGTTTGCCCAACTGCAGCAATTTCAGGCCAAGTGTAGACAACGCCAGGGATTAAATTATAGTTTATATGTGGTTTTTGTCCGGCTATTTGTTCCGCTACAAACACACCTTCTTCCTCCGCTTTGTGGGCAAGCATTGCTCCTTGAACAACATCGCCGATTGCATAGATATGCGGCGCAGCTGTTTGAAGGTGTTCATTGACCTCTACTTGGCCTCGTTGATTGACTTGAACTCCTGCTTTTTCTAGGTGTAGCCCTTCAGTAAATGCTTTGCGGCCAACGGCTACCAAGCAATAGTCAGCCTCGAAAGTAACTTGCTCTCCCTTTTTGTTTTCAGCGGTGAGCAAGACCTGTTTGCCTTTATTGACAACCCCAAGTACTTTGTGCTCCATATGGAATTTGAAACCTTCTTTTTTCAGAATTTTTGTGAATTCTTTACCAATTCCGGCATCCATGGTTGGGAGAATACTCGGTGCAAATTCTATAACTTCGACGTTTGCACCTAAGCGGGCGTATACAGAACCTAATTCTAGGCCAATGACACCACCACCAATGACCAACATTTTTTTGGGAATCTCGCTGAGGTTCAGGGCTTCTGTCGATGTAATGATGCGCTTTTTATCAGGCTCCATACCTGCAAAGTAGTTAGGCTTACTACCAGTTGCAATGACGATATTTTTTGCGCTGAGTTGTGTGGTTTGCTCCCCTTTGACTTCAACTGTGTGTGCATCAATGAAGCTTCCAATACCGTGATAAACTGCAATTTTATTCTTATCCATGAGGTATTTTACACCTGCGCAGGTTTGCGATACAACTTCATTTTTTCTTGCAATCATTTGGGCTAAATTGGCTTTGAGTTCTTTTACTTCAATACCATGTGCCGAAAAGTTGTGCTGCGCATTATAAAAATGTTCGGAAGAATCTAGGAGTGCTTTGGATGGAATACAGCCTACATTAAGGCAAGTTCCGCCCAGTGTTTTGTATTTTTCTATTAAGGCGGTTTTCAGACCAAGCTGCGCGCAACGCAATGCAGAAACATACCCGCCCGGACCCGAACCAATTACTACCACATCAAAAGTTTCCATCTTTTTAATTTTTTACAAATTTACTGTTTGTGAACGAACAACCAAAGACCTAATTTTACGTTGTTATACCGTGTTTAAGATCAAACAGCTCTTCCTTACATTTGCTTTGCTACTTTCGGGGTGGTCTACGGCCTCGCATATCATTGGTGGGGATATCTATTATGACCATCTAGGCAATAATCAGTATCGGTTTTTTATTACGCTCTATCGCGATTGCGCTTCTACTGGAGCTCAATTCGATGACCCTTTATATCTCTCCATCTTTACACAAGGTAATATCCATTATCAAACAGTTCAGGTTCCCTTCCCAGGTTCCGTGGTCCTGCCCATCAATTTTAATAACCCTTGTGCCACGCAGCCATCAGGTATTTGCGTAGAACGGTCGATCTATCAAGTGGTATTAACGCTCCCACCCATACCAGGTGGTTATACTGTGTCGTATCAGCGTTGTTGTAGAGGCCCGAACATTACCAATTTGCAATTCCCCGATGACACCGGCCTTACATTAGTTGCGCAAATTCCTGGTTCAAATACGGGTGCTAGTATCAATAGCAGTCCGCGCTTCAATAATTACCCGCCTGTATTGTTGTGTAACAACGATCAATTGGTATTTGATCATGCGGCTACGGACCCCGACGGTGATCAGCTCGTCTATTCGTTGGTAACCCCTTATGCCGGAGCTACTTCAGGTAATCCGCAACCCTTGCAAATGCCCCCTCCTCCATATTTTCCTGTTACTTGGCAGGCTAATTTCAATGCCCAAGTTCCTCTAGGGCCGGGCTCATCGACAGTTATTCATCCGAATACAGGTTTATTGACGGTTAGTCCAAATTTGATTGGGCTCTTTGTTGTCGGTGTGCGCGTTCAAGAATTTAGAAACGGACAGCTTATTGGCGAAACAATTCGAGATTTTTTATTTCGCGTTTTTGATTGTAATATCCAGCTTGCTGCTATACTTCCTCAACAAGCCCAGCTGCCCAATTTTAATGGATATTGTGCTGGCTTGACAGTTCAGTTCGACAATCTTTCATATGGCGGCACCAATTATGTGTGGGATTTTGGTGTTCCTGGAACAAATGGAGATATCAGTAATCTATTTGAGCCTACTTTTACTTATCCAAGCCCGGGGATATACACGGCGCAGTTAATTGTCAATCCAGGGCAAAATTGTACAGATACCGCATACATAGAGCTCATCGTTAACGACCCTCTACAATTGGAATGGCAAGCGCCAGATTCTTTATGTTTTTTAGGAAATTCCTTTGATTTTACTGCTCAAGTTTCAGAACCCACCGCGCAATTAACTTGGACCTTTCCTACAAGCGCATCAATTGCCCAAGCGAATGGCACTAATGTGCCCAATGTAGAATTTGATACAGCAGGTTTTCACAGTATTTTACTCGAGGCAAATACAACTTATTGCCAACAAACTTTTTTAGATTCCATTTATATTTTTGGAGCGCCATTGGCCGCTATAATTGTTCCGCCCCAAGTAGCGTGTTTGGGTTACACCATTCAATTTGACAATGCTACTCAGAACAGTAATCTCTTTTTTTGGGATTTTGGAAATGGACAGACCAGCGTTTTACCGGCCCCTACAACAACCTATCCCGGACCCGGCATTTATCAGGTAACTCTCATTGCAGGTTCGTCATCAGTTTGTTTAGACACCGCAACCGTAACTGTACCAATTGGCGAGCCCATCCTACTGAGTGCCACCCATTCAGATTCACTTTGTATGGATCAGTTTTTTTCTTTTGATGCACAGGTTTCTGGACCTGCAGGAACTACCTATTGGTGGGATTTTGGCCCTAATGCTGTGCCTTCAAATAGCAATCAACTAACGGGCAATAGCGTTCTTTTCAACCAGAATGGCACCTTGCAAGTTTTGCTTATTGGGCAGAATTCAATGTGTACCGATACACTTGTTGAGGTGGTTAGGGTTTTTGGTCATCCGAATATCGATTTTGTGTTCGTGAATTCGCTCCTATGTGCACCCTCTGAGGCGCAGTTTGTTAATTTGAGTCAAAGTGATGTTCCAACTACTTATATTTGGAATTTAGGAGATGGCACAGAAGTACAAGGAACGAGCATTTTTCATGCCTATAGCCTACCGGGTAATTATACCGTGACCCTCACGCTCATGCAGCAATATGGGTGTATGGATACCCTATTCATGGCACAACAAGATTTAATTACCGTTCACCCAAGGCCACAAGCAGGTTTTTCTCTTAGCCCAGAAAAAGTTGATGTCTGTCAGAATGAGGTGCTATTTACAGACTTATCTCAAGATGCGCTTACCTATCAATATTTTGTAGAAGACAACGCGTATCAATACAACACGGCCAGTTTTATCCATGCTTACCAGCATAGTGGAACAGATTTCCCTTATCAAGTTGTCGCTAATGCTTTCGGCTGTACTGACACTGCATTTGCAAGTATTGAGGTGGAGCCGTTTAGTATTTATGCGCCCAATACTTTCATTCCGGATGGGGATGGCCGCAATGAACTATTTAAAGTGGTCACTGATTTCGAGGTAAGCGATTGGTCTTTAGAAATCTTCAATCGTTGGGGTGAGCGGGTTTTTATTAGTCAGAATGCCGATGAGGGCTGGGACGGCACTACTAATAATGGTTTAGCGTGTCAAGACGGTGTTTATAACTATGTATTGAAATTTAGGCCTTGTCATGAGCCGTACATCCGAAGACAACGCGAAGGTATTATTAACTTGCTGCGGTAGCGTTTAGGTATTCCGCAAAACAAAATTTTGGCCTAAATATACTTTGCGAACTTGTTCGTCTGCGGCCAATTCTTTTGCGGTACCTGATTTTAAGATTTTTCCTTCAAAAAGGAGGTAGGCTCTGTCTGTAATTGAGAGTGTTTCTTGAACGTTATGATCGGTAATGAGAATTCCGATATTGCGTTTTTTAAGTTCAGAAATAATGGCTTGAATGTCTTCAACTGCAATAGGGTCAACACCGGCAAAGGGTTCATCTAGAAGTACAAATTTAGGATCTGTAGCTAGTGCACGGGCAATTTCTGTTCGTCTTTTTTCACCACCAGAGAGGCGGTCACCAAGGTTTTTGCGTACATGGCCTAAGTTGAACTCCTTCAATAAACTTTCGAGTTTAGCCTCGCGCTCTGCTTTTGGAAGCGGCCCCATTTCTAATATGGCCATAATGTTGTCCTCTACATTTAGTTTTCGAAATACGGAAACTTCTTGTGGTAAATAGCCAAGTCCAAGTTGCGCACGCTTATACATTGGAAACTTCGTGATATCAGTTTGATCGAGATATACGTTTCCTGAATCAGGTTTTACCAAGCCAACCATCATGTAAAAGGAGGTTGTTTTACCGGCGCCATTAGGGCCCAATAAACCTACAATTTCTCCTTGATTGACTTCAATACTGACGCCATTTACGACGGATCTTCCGCGGTATGCTTTGTTGATGTCAATTGTACTGAGTTTCACGATTTGTTTAGGATTGGTTTGCTGATTGATATACGCGTTTGGCGACCAAGATACTGATTTCAAAAAGGAGATAAATGGGTATAGTGACGATAATTTGTGAAATAACATCTGGCGGCGTAATGACCGCTGCTAAAGCGAGAATGAGGACAATAGCGTGTTTGCGGTATTTGATTAAAAAAGCAGGCGTAAATAAGCCAATTTTAACAAGCAGAAAAGTAACAATGGGAAATAGAAAGAACAATCCGGTGTAGAATACTGTGGAGAGAATGGTGCTCATATATGACGCAATAGTGACGTCGGTTTTGATTTCAGGAGTTATCTGAAAGGCTCCAAAAAACTGAACACTCAACGGGGCAACGACATAATATCCAAAAAGGATGCCCAAGAAAAAGAGAGCGCTTACATAAAAGACAATCCCTTTTGCCATTTGTTTTTCAGTGCCTTTTAGGCCAGGCTTGACAAAAGCCCAAAGCTGGTAAAAGATGAAGGGAAATGCCAAAACGACTCCACCCATAATACTCATCATGAGTGCGTATGAAAATTGTCCGGCTAGTGTGGTGCTTTGGAAATCGACAGTGATTTGCTCCACGCATACACCGAGGTACTGACAAAGCAGTTTGAAGGTTATGAAATCTGGGTCTACCATGTTGAGAAACACATGTTCCATGATTTCTCTTTGATAGGTCCAAATGCCAATAGAAAAGAGGATTACTGCAACAGCTGCTCTAAGTAAGCGCCAGCGCAACTCCTCGAGGTGATCTAAAAACGACATTGGCTGATCCTCAGACATGTTGTAAAATTAGCGAATTATTACTGAAAATTTGATCAAAAGATGAACGTAAATTGTTTACGATGATGTATTGCAACTTTGTATCATCAAAACAAACACCATGAATAAAAAATTTGCAATTCAACACATTTGGTTTAACAACCAAGATCCGGAGGTAACGCTCGTTGGCCGAATTCAAGATGATACATTAACCTATGAATCTAAGTTGATCATTAAGATGTCGCAACTCAATGGGGTTATATCAAAAATTCAGCAGGCATCCTCAATAGAGGCCAGTGATTATATGTGCCGTTTTGAACTTGGATTTATAACTGAATACGAGATCAGCTTTCCGGAAAGCGCACAGCCATTTATCGATGTCAATGAGGTGCTTGGTGCGCAACAAAATTTGGTAAGAAAAATAGTGGCTTGACTTAGACTAAGGCTGTATAAAAACCGTCTCTTCGTTCACTTTTTCAGCCTCAATTTTGATGATACCTTGACCAATTTTGTTCCCTTTTTGTGCTTTGATGTCGAGCACTGCAACACCCGCTTGCCCAAGTTGATAGAGCTCATTGTAATTGAAGGTTGCCAATCCGTTGGCGTTGGTGTAGGCCGTATCAAAAACAGCTACTTGTTGAGGTGTCTGTTGGGTATTGGTACCATACAAAACAACCATTGCATTGGATACACTGGCATTGGTTTCGTCTTTCACATAAATATGCGCAACGGTATCCATTTTTTTGTGACAAGCACTCAAAGAAACGAGTGAAGTTGCCGCTAGGGCTAAGAAGAGTATTTTTTTCATGTGAATTAGTTGGGTAGATAGATGGTTTCAACAGCTGTTGTGTGCACTTTAGCACGCGTATAACCGTAGGCTGTTTTGTTATTGTATTTGACTATAATGTCAAAGTAACCGGTTTTGTTGGATTCACCTGCAATCGAGAAGTAGGGGTCCATGTCGAAGGTCGTGAAGCCCGAAGAGTTTGTGAAGGTAGTGTCTACAAAAGCGAGTGTAGCTGGCGTAGATTGCTGATCACCAATAATTATGACCTTAGCTCCATCGATAAGCTGATTAGACGAAGACCTTACAAAGACCTTAATGATGGCAGGGTCTTTGGGTTCACAAGCACCCAAGAGCATAAGCAATGAAAGTGCAAAAAAGCTGGTTAAAATAGTTTTCATAGACATTGAATGTTTCAAATTTACATTTTAATTTTTATATTTTAAAACTTCTATGACCCGCGTTTATTGTAATTGAAGCAGAACTTGATTGCGCTCCAGTTCCGTAATTTCTGCAAGTGCTTCTCCTGTGAGGCCAAAATAGAAGCCCTTTACTTTTATTTGCATAACCCCAATTTGCCCGGGTTTATAAAACTTGGTGAGGTCAAAATAGGCCTTACCTACATTGTTTGAGACGGTGCTGTCTTCAACAGCTATAGCGTTGTGGGTGGTGTCTGTGGGTTCTGCTTCTAGCCAAACTTTGGCCTCCGAAATTACTGTACCATTCGCGTCAACTACCGTCACTTCCAATGTTGTTGGAGAAGATTCTTTACATGAAGCCATTAAAAATACAATGGTCAGCATGGATAGAAATGCGATTCTAGCTGTATGCATCAGGTTTTTTTTCTCGTACATTTGCATGAACACCAAGATTTATCTTGTTAAACAACAAGAAGCAGCAAAAGGTTACAATAGAACCGTTTAAAAATGAGTATTGAAGAATTATCACTCGAATTAAATAGCGTCCAACTACAAGACGAACAAGCCTTGGAACAATTTCGAATCCGGTTTTTGGGTTCGAAAAATGTGCTTAAAGATTTGTACGCCGCTATTAAAAACATCCCCACTGACCAAAAGCGCGCTTATGGCCAGCAAGTCAATGCCCTTAAAGAGCAGGCAGAACAAATTTTTCATGGGGCTAAAGCAGCAATGACCGAAGTAAGAAGCACGGGGCCGGCAGAAGATCTCAGCAAGCCAGGAGGCGATGCGAAAGTAGGCGCACACCATCCGCTTTCCTTGATTCGGAGAGAAATCATCGAAATTTTTAATCGAGTGGGGTTTGTGGTATCCGAGGGTCCGGAAATTGAAGATGACTGGCATAATTTTAGTGCGTTGAATTTTGCACCAGAGCATCCAGCCCGAGACATGCAAGACACTTTTTTTATTCAAAAGGGAGCACAAGAGTTAGCGTTGCGCACGCACACGAGCAGCGTTCAGGTTCGCGTGATGGAAAACCAGGCACCACCGATCAGAACCATATCTCCAGGGCGCGTATACAGAAACGAGGCCATTTCTGCTCGTGCTCATTGTTTTTTCCATCAAGTCGAGGGGCTTTATATCGACAAAAATGTATCGTTTGCCGACCTCAAACAGACTTTATTATATTTTGCACAAGCGCTGTTTGGCGCCGACACCCAAATACGGTTGCGCCCGTCTTATTTTCCATTTACAGAACCGAGCGCTGAGGTCGATGTTTCTTGCTCATTATGTGCAGCGAAAGGATGTAATGTTTGCAAGTATACAGGCTGGTTAGAGATCATGGGCTGTGGAATGGTAGATCCCAATGTACTAGATGCCTGCGGAATCGATTCCCAAACTTACTCTGGATTTGCCTTTGGAATGGGTGTGGAACGCATTGCACAACTCAAATTTAGGGTAAGCGACTTACGCCTCTATTCTGAAAATGATGCGCGTTTTTTACGTCAATTTAAATCAGGTATCGCATGAGTTGGTTGGCATTTCAAACAGAAGCCCATTGGATAGAACTCCTCGAGGCATCCCAAACGACACCACAACTGCTCTTTAAACATAGTACGCGTTGTTCAATTTCTGCTATGGTTTTGAATCGGCTCGAAGGAACGGATTTATTTAAGTCAGCACTAATGCCTTGTTGGTTCTTAGATTTAATCGCTTTTAGAGAGCTTTCTAATTTTATAGCTTCCGAAACACAGGTATGGCATGAATCGCCTCAGTGTATTGTAATTGACAAAGGTCAAGTCGTATATGCAGAAAGCCACGGAGCCATCGATGCCAAAACCATTCAATCTTCGATACTCAACAAATGAAAAAAGTAATTATTTGGATGCTGGTACTTGGTCTTTTGATAGGCTTTTTAGTGCCAATAATTAATACTGCTGCTTCTGATACCACAGGTCAGTCCGCCTCTTTTGGTTTCGATGAAAGTTTGGTCGTTGCCTACGGGCAAACTGCTACGGTACCGCTAGAGATCTTGGAAAACAGCACCAATCTTGTGTTGAAAATCGCAGATTCAGTGGTGCTTGAAATAAAAAATCCGAAGAAAAAAGAATCGTATCAAATCAACACCAAAACACTAAAACCGGGGGCATATTTGCTTGACTTACAAGTAAATGACCCGAGTGGAAATACCTATTCGGTACAGGGTAATTTACGTATTCTATCCGATATCAAAACGCAAAGATGGTCTTTGAAGTTGGGTGCTTCCTTCTCGCATAACACCAATAATTATACGCAAGGCCTTACTTTTTGGAAAGGTGCCCTTTTTGAATCTACTGGAGACCCTAATCAAGACGGTAGTTCAATGGTAGCTAAGATCGATATCAATACCGGAGCGGTAATGAAGGACGGTACGACCACCTTTCAACAAAAATTGGATGCGAGTAAATTTGGTGAGGGTATTGCCATTTTAAATGATCAAATTTATCAGCTTACCTGGAAAAACCAACAGTGTTTTGTCTATGATGTTCAAACTTTTCAACTAAGGAAGGAACTCAGCTACTCAGGAGAGGGTTGGGGCTTGTGTTCGGACGGAAAGCAACTCATTATGTCTGATGGTACCGAAAGGCTCACTTTTAGAGACCCAAATACTTTTCAGACTATTCGCAGTGTGGAGGTCTACACAGATCAAGGTCCGTTGTCACAACTTAATGAACTTGAGTACGTAGATGGGCTCATTTACGCTAATATTTATACCACTAATTTTGTGGCGGTTATCGAGCCCGTCCTCGGGCGCGTCATCGCACTCATCGATGCCAGTAACTTAGTTGCTGCCGGAAAGGGCAATGGTGAAGTACTCAATGGCATCGCATACAACCCTGTTAATGGTCAACTTCTAATGACCGGGAAATACTGGCCCAAGCTTTTTGAGGTAACCGTTCAAAAATAAACGACAAAAATGGAAAATCAACGCAAGGATTGGTCTGAAATCAAGAGTAACGATAGTTGGTCTATTTTTAAAATCATGGCTGAATTTGTCGAAGCCTACGATAAAATGGCCAAAGCGGGCCCGTGCGTGGCTATCTTCGGATCTGCTAGAACCAAGCCAACGCACCCTCACTATTTGCAGGCTGTAGAGGTTGGCGAGAAATTAGCACGTGCAGGCTATGGCGTTATTACCGGCGGAGGTCCGGGAATCATGGAGGCGGGTAATAAAGGCGCCAAACAAGGGGAGGGGGTGTCGGTAGGCTTAAATATTGACTTACCTTTTGAACAGTTTCACAATATTTATATCGACAGAGACCATTACCTTGAATTTGATTATTTCTTTGTAAGAAAAGTCATATTTGTCAAGTATTCTCAGGCCTTCGTTATTATGCCCGGTGGATTTGGAACGCTAGATGAATTATTTGAGGCCATGACCCTCATTCAAACTAAAAAGATAGCCAGACGCCCAATTGTTTTGTTAGGCACAGCCTATTGGAGTGGACTTTTTGACTGGATTCAAAATGTTCAGCTCAAGGAGGGGTTTATCTCTGCCTCAGATTTATCCTTGTTTAAATTGACGGACTCATCTGATGAAGCGCTTGCATTTATAGATGACTTCTTTCGTTCGCACGCGCTTTCTCCAAATTTCTAAGCATCTTTGTAAAACACTTACCAATACGCTATGTGGGAAAAAATCAAAAGTACGCTCAAGCTGATCATTCCTTTTGTGAAGACAAAACACTTTTGGAAGCATTTTGGTCTGGTACTGTTGTTCTATTTAGTCATGGTATTTGCCAACATACTTTACTTAGATTTTGCCACCAACCATGGTGAAAAAATTGCGGTTCCTAACCTTGTTGGCATGTCAAGTCAAAAAGCAAAGCAACGAATTGAAACGCTCGACCTCACATACCAAATACTTGACAGTATCTACGATCCAAAATTACCCGAAGGCACAGTTGTTGAACAGCTTGTAGAACCCACCTCTCTTTCTCAGGTTTATGTAAAGTCAGGCAGGATAATTGGATTGCGACTTTCCAAAAGAAACCAACTCGTCGAAATGCCGAGCCTACTTCACAAGCAAATTCAGTTTGCTCAAAGTATCCTTGAGCAACGAGGCTTGCGTTTCATTATTCAATATCAACCTACAGCCGAGGCAAATGGTTCTGTTTTAGACCAACGCTACAAAGGCCGACGAATCAAAGAAGGCGACCCGCTACCAATAGGGTCGGTAGTTACCTTAATCGTAGGTCAAAACGACGAAGACGAGCCTATTGTTTTGCCTAACCTCTTGGGTTTAACGATGTCAGAAGCCAGGCTTATTTTCGATACATTGGGGGTCAGCGCATACACATTTATTTGTCCGGATTGCCTCACCAGCCAAGATTCTGCAGCAGCCCGAATTTTTTCGCAATCTCCAGAATATTTAGAAGGAACTACCGTTTTTAAGTCTACTCAGTTTATTCTCTCCATGCAAAAAAGAGGAGACGGTCAAAATCCTTAACGAATGATGCGCTTACTATTCATATTTTCAATTGTTTGTTTGTCTACCACTACCTGGTCGCAAGGAATTGAAATTGCTCCACTAACAAGAAATTTTGAATTGAAACCCGAGCGTCCTATTCAAAAAAGCACGAGTCATAGCATTGACAGTTCGTTTTTTTATACGCCCGATACGTTGAGCCTGCCATTTTTTGATGAGTTTTCGACCAATAAATTTCAGAAATACAACGCGCAATTCAATGACCCGGGGGTGAGCTCCACTGTTTACTTCCATTTACTCGACCCCGGTACACTCACAGCCCTTGATCCAGCAGCAACCTTTACGGAACAAGAAACTTTTCGTCGAACTTTTGACATCTCGGCCAGTACATTTACAGATTCCATTTTTGCTTCGACCTCAGTGAAAGTTGCAGATTTCTCTTCGTTTCCGCTTTCCTACCAGACATTAAATCTATATCCGCCTTACTATATTTACGATACCATTGGTGTTCCTGATACGCCCGATACCGTTTGGGTGCAGAACCCTAGTTTTATTCAAGACTCCGTCCGCATTTTCTTTGCCACACTCAATGATCCCTCTGCAATTTGGTTAGACGATCACGCTTATTTAAATCGCCGTTTTGGCGTCTCGCCTCGCTCTTTGGGTGTAGTTACTTTTGACGGCCTCAACGCAAATGGTTACCCTTATGCTATTGGTACGTCGCTGACCAATACCGCCGATTATCTGCATTCAAAACCGCTCGACCTCAGCCCTTACACCGCTGCCGATTCGATTTACTTTTCTTTTTTATTTCAAGCGGAGGGTTGGGGCGATACACCCGAAGCCACAGATTCTTTGCGTTTGGAGTTTTATGCCAAAGAACTAGACCAATGGATCCAAGTGTGGTCCGCGGCCGGTGATTCGACCACGCCGTTTAAAGTGGTGCACTTGCCGGTTTTGGCAGCAAAATATTTCAAAAAAGGCTTCCAATTTAGATTCTCAAACTACGGTGCTCTATCAGGAGCTCTAGATCATTTTCATATAGACTACGTTCATCTACGTGCACAGTCTAATTTGGCCGACACCTTGTTCAAAGATTTTGCGTGGGTTTATCCGCTCAATTCAATTTTGCCAGATTATACCTCTGTTCCATGGGATCATTATAAAAATACACCCAAGGCATTTCGAAATGATTTTCCTATTGCACTTCACAATGGAAGTACTACTCCTGAAAACAATCAAATTGCTGGGCAGTTTGCGATCGATTATGTGGGCAATCAAATCAATCAATTCTCCATTCCAGGTAGCCTTTTGTCGGCGGGCGATTTAAATTATGAACCAACAACCACCTACTTTACTACCCATGACTTGAGCTCATTTGGTTCTTTTCCAACAAATATGGCCGGTAACCAACAACTATTTAAGGTCAGGGGTGAAGTAAGCGTTCAGTTTCCAAACCTGACGCTTAACGATACGACCAGTTTTAACCAATCATTTTATAATTTTTATAGCTACGACGACGGAAGTGCAGAGGCTGCTTTTGGACCTACTGGTGTTCAAGCAAGGTTGGCCATTGAATACAATGCCTACGAGGCAGATTCTTTGGTCGGGGTTGCTATTCATTTTGTGCCCTCTGTTGTCGATGTCTCTTCTAAACTATTCTTACTAAGCATTTGGAGTAATGATAACGGCCAGCCTGACAGCTTGCTCTACGAGGATGATGTCTTTTTTCCACGCACGCCTTTATACGGCGATGAACGTGGTGTTTTTGTTCCTTATTACTTTACAGACACACAAAAAATAAGCGTTCCAACTTCTTTTTTCATTGGTTGGCGTCAGCTAGATGCACAGCGTCTCAATTTAGGTTTGGATCGAAACAATGACCATTCGGACAAAATTAAATACAGCGTTGATGGAGGCTTCACTTGGCTTACTTCACCTTATGAAGGTTCTGCCATGATTCACCCTATCTTTTCTACGGCGCTCGATGCGAGTTTAGGTCTCTCACCTACAAATGTTGTATCGAGCGAATGGACAGTGTATCCCAATCCGGCAACCGAAGAGTTTACAGTACAATTACCAGCAGCCTTACAAGGGACACCCATTTATTTAATAGATGCGCTTGGTCAAGTTCAGGTCGTACAAACGACACCCATATTTGACATCAGCACTTTGCCTAATGGGGTGTATTTCTTGCAGTGTCCAAAAACAAATTTGGGCGTATTCAAATTGGTCATCAACCACTAATGAGCGAAAATTTAGAAATTGAAGTTGAAGAGGCCGACCTCTTTGAACACTACCGATTTAAAGCAGACCCGGGTCAGGAGGTAGTCCGAATAGATAAATTTTTACTCGACCGTATGGCCGATACTTCGCGCAACAAAATTCAGGTTGCAGCCAAGAACGGAAACATTCATGTCAATGGCAGCGCGGTAAAACAAAATTACAGGGTCAAGCCCGGAGACGACATCGCAATTGTTTTGCCGTATCCCGTTCGAGAAATCGAACTTATTGCTCAAGATATCCCGATTGAAATTGCTTATGAAGACGACGACTTATTAGTAGTCAACAAGGCAGCAAATATGGTGGTGCATCCGGGTTACGGCAACTACTCCGGTACTTTGGTGAATGCACTTGTTTTTCATTTTGATCATTTGCCCACGCGCCCCAAAGACTATTTTGGAAGGCCAGGACTTGTGCACAGAATAGACAAGCACACCACGGGGCTTCTTGTCATTGCCAAAACAGAAAATGCGCTCAACGATCTGGCCAAACAATTCTACGACCGCACAACAGAACGTCGATATTACGCCCTTGTTTGGGGCGATATCAGCGCCGACGGCACTATCACCGGTCACATCGGCAGATCGCTGAAGAATAGAAAAGTAATGACCGTTTTTGCAGACGGCGCCTACGGGAAGCCAGCAATAACGCACTACAAAGTTTTAGAGCGATTTGGCTATGTTACGCTAGTGGAATGCAAATTAGAAACGGGCCGAACGCATCAAATTAGAGCCCACATGCAATATATCGGACATCCATTATTTAACGATTTAGAATATGGTGGGGATCGCATCTTGAAAGGGACTAAATCTTCAGCTTATGAAAAATTCATGGTCAATAATTTTGCCTTGTTGCCGGGCCAAGCTTTGCATGCTAAAACTTTAGGCTTTATTCAGCCTCGGACTAAAGAGTATCTCGAGTTTGATTCTGAGCTACCTATTGGTTTTCAGCGCTTATTGGATCGCTGGCGCACCTATTGTTCGGATTTTAAATAAAATTTCTCTATTTTTGCTTTCATTGGTCTCAAACCAATTTAAAACCACGCTTTATGAAACAATTATTCATTGCCGCCATTTTAACCATCACTACCGCATCGGTGAGTTTTGCTCAAACTGCTCCCGATCCTAAATTTGTGCGTCAAGCCAATGAAGTATTTATCTCTGGAAATTATTTTGAAGCCATAAATGTTTGCCAAGACGCCTACAAAAAGTTAGGTGCACGTGGATCCTTACGCCAAAAAGGCGATATGGCCTTCAAAATTGCTGAATCCTACCGCGCCATCGAAATATACGACAAAGCCAATGATTGGTACGGAACGTGTATAGAACTCAAATACTTCGATGTTGTGCCCGAAGTGTACTATTACAAAGGCGACATGCAGCGCATGATGAAAGACTTCGATAACGCCATTAAAAGCTACCGAGAGTTCAAGCGCATTGCACCTAAATCTAGATCTAAAGAAGTAGACAATGCCATTATGGCTTGCGAAAAATATAAAGACTTTGATGAGTTTGAAACATCTCGTTTGGTGGTAAAATCTGAAGTCAAAATCAACACCAAACAAATGGATATGGCGCCAACCTTCATGGATAAGAAGGGTAAGGTTGTGGTATTTAGTTCGTCTCGTGACGAAAGCACTGGTGCAAAAAGAGATCCAATTTCTGGAGAAAAATACATGGACCTTTACATTGCAGAATACGATGTAAACGGCAACCCTACAAATGTGAAGTCCTTGGACACCAGAGGTGTTGTCAATACAACTGCCAACGAAGGTTCAGCAGTTTTTGATGCCAAGCGTAAAAATATTTATTTCACGCGTTGTCCAAACGCCGAAAAAATGGACCTCGGTTGCGAGATTTGGACCGCAACCATGAGTGGTGAAGACTTCGACGACCCACGAAAAATAACTTTAACTGTTTCCGACACCATTTCAGTTGGCCATCCTTGTTTATCTATGGATAATCAAATGCTCATTTTTGCCTCTGATATGAAAGCGAGCCCGAACGGAGAAAAATCTTTTGGGGGTAGAGACCTCTGGTACGTTAACTTCGATAAACGCAACAAAATTTGGGATTCCGTACCAAAAAATATGGGTCCAATGTTCAATACGGCAGGGAACGAACTTTTCCCATCTATAGGCCCGAAAGGTCAATTGTATTTTGCTTCTGATGGTTTGCCTGGTATTGGCGGACTAGATATTTTCGTTGCAGAAGCGGTTGCTGGTGAAACTAACAAATGGACCGGAGTTAAAAATATGGGATATCCATTCAACTCTCAAGGCAATGATTACGCAATGGCCGATTTCGATGGCAGGTCTGGATATTTTACATCAGAGCGCAAAACGACCAGTAATCAAGAATATGCGCCTGAAATTTGGAGTTTCAGTACGCCTCCAAGTCTCTTCGATTTACGCGTAACGGTATATGAGTCAGGTAAAAAGTCAAAAAAATTAGCCGGTGCTAAAGTATTTGTTACCGTTTCGGATGGCACAAGCTGGGAGGGTGTAACAGATTCAAAAGGCAAGATCATTTGGAAAGACCGCGCAGACAAAAAAGGCCGCTACATTTTAACTGGAAAAGAATATACGCTCAAAGCTGAAAAAGAAGGTTATTACGAGGACACAAAAGGCGCCAAAATTTCTACTATAGGTTTAGAACAGAGCCAAAGTTTCTTAATAGAAATGCCTTTGTTACCAGTCGGAGAAATTCGCACACCAGAGGTCCGATACGTATTTGACCAATGGGTGTTTATCCAAGACGCATCGTGTATGTCTTTGGACTCGCTCAAGTTCTTAGATAGTATGTTGAAAGAATACCCTAACGTTACCATTGATCTATTCTCACACACCGATGCGCGAGGCGGAGATGCTCGTAACCAAGTGCTTTCTGAAAACCGCGCTAAAGCTGTTTATAAGCATTTAGTAGAAACATGTGGTATTGACCCACGCCGCATTCGACCAGTTGGCCGCGGCGAAGCAGAGCCCGCTACTTGGGTAGATGAATCAGGTAAAACTGTTGTGCTCACTGAGGACTATATTAATCAGTTCAAGTCAACAGATAAAGCCAAATTTGAGAAGTTGCACACAATCAATCGTAGAACAACGGCTAAAATTACAAGCACTTCTTTTGAACCCAAAACTGCTCCTGCTGCAGACCCGGAATACAGCAAATTCAAAACACTTCCAAGAATATAACTTGAAAAGGCGTCGCAAGGCGCCTTTTGTTTTTGACGCATGAGACGCCTGCTACAAAAAATTATTTTTTTCTTTGAACTCCAGTCTTTTGGAGTTTGCGAGTGGTGGGCACGTCACTTGGGTATTCGGACCAATAAAGTCAGACTAGGCTTCATATATTTTAGTTTTATCGGATTGGGTTCACCAGTTCTGCTTTATTTAATCATGGCCTGGATACTCGAGCACAAGCATTATTTTAAATTTCAAGCAGAGCGTAAAAAATCGATATGGGATTTATGAAATTACTCATTACAGGTAGCAATGGTCTTTTGGGTCAGAAGGTGGTAGATTTATGTTTGTCAAAAAAGATAGATTTTTTGGCAACGTCGAGCGGCCCAAACCGCTACTCCAAATGCCCACAAGACGTATATGTGCCTCTAGACATCACTGATGAGCAAAATATTGAAGCTGTTCTATCAAGCTACGGGCCTACCCACGTAATTCATACTGCCGCCATGACCAACGTAGACCAATGCGAGCTCAGTCCAGAGGCCTGTGACCTCGTGAACAGACAAGCGGTGCTCATGATTGCGCGTTATTGTCAATTGCAGCAGATTCATTTTCAGTTGCTTTCTACTGATTTTGTTTTCGATGGTGCAGCTGGCCCTTATCGAGAAACAGACCAGCCGAATCCGCTTAGCGTATATGCCCGGTCTAAATTTGAGGCGGAGCGAATCGTACAGCAATTAGATGGCCTTCATTATAGCATTGTTCGGACCATTATCGTTTATGGCCAGGGCGAAAATCTTTCTCGATCCAATTTAATTCTTTGGGCAAAAGGGGCGCTTGAAAAAGGCACGCCAATGCAAATTGTTTACGATCAGTTCAGAGCTCCTACATGGGCCGCTGACCTCGCTTGGGCCTGTGTGCGCATCTGCGAGCTCGACCAGCAAGGGATTTTTCATATTTCAGGTCCTGAAACGCTCTCTATTGATCAAATTGTCGAACGCGTTGCCGCATTTTACAATCTGTCTACAGCACATATGACGAAGTTAAGTAGTTCATCTCTTCAGCAAGCGGCACAGCGCCCACCTAAAACTGGTTTTATTTTAGATAAAGCGCGTGAGGTGTTGGGATATAGCCCGCACACTTTGGAGCAAACATTTGCACTTATTTAAGTTGTTACCTATTATTTGTTTATATTCGAACCATAAGTTATGACAAATCAAACATCAACAGGTTGGGGTTCTAGAATTGGTCTCATCTTGGCAATGGCCGGCAATGCGGTAGGGCTAGGTAACTTTCTGCGTTTTCCGGCTCAGGCTATCGAAAATGGCGGCGGAGCCTTTATTATTCCTTATCTAGTGTGCTTTTTGCTCATGGGTCTGCCGCTCTTATTTGTAGAGTGGGGTATGGGTCGTTTTGGCGGCCGTTACGGACAACATTCCACACCATTTATTTTTGATGCCTTGGGTAAAGCTCCTTATTGGAAGTATTTTGGTGTATTTGGAATCTTTACCAATATTGCGGTTGCAGCATTTTATTGTTATTTAGAGTCTTGGGCACTCTCTTGGGCATATCATTCTGTAGCAGGTACGTTCAACGGCATGACCCAAGCTAATTTACAAGCCTTTTTTACCAATTACATTGAACTCGGAACGGCTCAGCCAGTGGTATTTTGGCTGATTTGTTTGGTGCTAAATACATTTATTTTATCACGAGGGATCAGTGGTGGCGTAGAAAAAGTCGCCAAAATAGGCATGCCCTTATTGCTGCTTTTTGGTGTCATCTTGGCTGTAACTGGAATTACCCTGGAGGCAAAACCAGGTGGGGCAATCAACGATGGTTTAGTTGGATTAAATTATTTATGGTCACCAGATTTTTCTTCCATATGGAGTTTCAAAGTATGGGTGGCAGCAGCTGGACAAATCTTTTTTACCCTTTCATTGGGTATGGGTAGTATTCATTGTTATGCCTCTTATCTAAACGCAAAAGAAGATATTGCACTGAATGCAATGACTGCAGGCTGGATGAACGAATTTGTCGAGGTGGTCTTAGGTTCAGCAATAATTATTCCCATTTCGGTCGGGTTCTTAGGTATTGATGCCATTTCTGAAATGGTGTCAGGAGGTTCAGGTTTGGGAATAGGCTTTGCTGTTTTACCGCAATTATTTAGCAGTTGGGGCTGGTTTGGTACTTTATCAGGCCTCATGTGGTTTGGTTTGTTGTTTTTTGCAGGCGTTACCTCGTCCATGGCTATGGGCACGCCGCTTATTGGTTTTATGCGCGACAACTTTTCTTGGAAAGACAAACAAAGCGCTTATCTTTTTGGTGCGCTGATTTTTGTTTTTGGCATTCCAACGGTCCTGTCTCAGGATGCTTTTAATGAGTATGATTACTGGGCTGGTACCGTTTCTCTCGTGGTATTCGCAATGGTAGAAATCGTTCTTTTTGCCTGGGTTCTAGGAATGGATAAAGCTTGGGATGAAATTACCAGGGGTGCAGATATTAAAGTGCCACTCATTTTTAAGTACGTGATCAAATACGTATCTCCGGTGTTCTTGATCATCGTCTTTGTGGGTGCGCTTCCTGACATCATTAAGAACGCTACTGCGCCCACCTCATTTTACGGTTGGTTAGGTAGAGCCATGCTTCTGATACTTTTTATTGGTATTGCCGTTCTCGTGTCAGTTGCTAAACGTAAACAACTAAAATCGCAGTAATGAGTTCAGGTGCACTAATACTTTTAATATCCGTTTGGTCTTGTGTTATTTTCATAACAGGGTACTTTTTTTACCGGATTCTGACAATGCCAAAGCATACTGAGCCTGACTCCTTTTCTGAAAATGAGGAAATCAAATCCGAATAAATACCTAAAGCGGTTATTTTTCTAAACATTAATTGGAATATCTGTTGTTCATGCACGTTTGTTGTGCATGAAAAAACCTTTCATTTTTTTCTCTAAACGCATGGAACGAGGCACCCTTATTTGGTTGTTTATTTGTGCCCTTATTATTTTTATTCCACGAATACAGGCCTACTTTTTCGAATCGGATCTCTCTTATGAGTGGTCATACGAGCAAGAGAAGAATACAAGGCATACAGCAGAACCCTACAACACACCACTAAGCCCAAGTAAGTTACGTTTTAAGCGTTTATGGAAGCGCTGCCCACCTGAATCTCTTGGCTCCCTGGATTGGCAGCGTTTAGGCCTGAGTGCCAAACAGGCTTCGTCAATTTTGCGTTTTCGTGATAAATATGGCCTTCATTCACTAGAGCAGATGCAACGAATTCGGGTGTTACCAGCCGATTTATTGACGCTAATAGCCGATTCTTTGGTCTTTGATCAGCAACAAACAACTTCCTTGACTAATCGTTTTAATGAGCAAACAAAGCAAACTTCAATTGCCAAATCCGAAAAGAAAATTCAAAAACTGGACCTCAATACGGCAACAATTGAGCTGTTGGTGGCTTTACCCGGCATCGGGCAATATACAGCTGAAAAAATCATTGCCTACCGAACACGCCTAGGGGGTTTTCTACATATTGATCAACTTTTTGAAATCAAGGGGATAAAGCCTGAAATACTTGAAAATACGATACTATATATGGAAATCAATGAGGGCATTAAAAAGCTCGCTTTGAATTCGATTACATATGAATTACTTAAACAACACCCATATCTGAGTTGGAATCAGGCCAATTCTATAATTAAGATGCGCAACCAGAAAGGTGGATTCAAAGAATTGAAGGAACTCAAAGAATCTGTATTAATTGACGAGGAGACGTACAACAAACTCTTGCCTTACGTATCTTTGTGATATGACAGTTCAAGAGCAGCTCAAGGCGGTGATCCGCGATGTACCTGATTTTCCGAAACCGGGCATCTTATTTAAAGATATTTCTACCATCATGTTGAACCCAAAAGTATCTAACGCGGTTCTAGATCAACTCGTTGCTCAGTACCAAGATGCGGGTTTAGACGCAATAGCTGGCATTGAAAGCCGAGGGTTCTTATTTGGTTATCCATTGGCTATGCGTTTAGGAATCCCTTTTATTTTGATCCGCAAAGAGGGAAAGTTACCCTATGACAAGATCAAACATGCATATGAACTTGAATATGGTACAGCCACAATAGAAATGCACACCGATGCAGTTACAGCTGGTCAGCGTGTTCTGATCCATGATGATCTACTCGCTACTGGTGGCTCGGCGGCCGCAGCGGCCACACTTATTGAAAAAAGTGGTGGTATGGTGGCCGGCTTCGATTTTTTAGTGGCGCTCTCTTTTCTAGAAGGCAACAAATTATTAGCGCCGTTTAGTCGGCAAATCAATTCAATTGTCCGATATTAAATGTTTTTGCATGGAATAAGCGCATCACCTCATCAACCAACATCAACCAACAACATGAATACTTATTTTACCGAACAACAGCAATTACTTGCACAAATGGTTAGAGATTTTGCCGAGCGCGAGATCCGTCCGAATTTAAAACACTGGGACGAACACGAAATATTCCCAATCGAAGTCATGAAAAAAATGGGTGAGCTCGGCTTGCTCGGTGTTTTTATTCCGGAACAATACGGAGGCGCTGGTTTTGGCTACAATGAATACGCAACTATTTTAATGGAACTCGGAAAAGTTTGCGGCGGTGTAGGCCTCAGCGTAGCCGCACATAATTCTTTGTGTACAGGCCACATCTTTTATCATGGCTCGGAGGCTCAAAAACAAAAGTACTTACCTAAGTTAGCATCTGGGGAATGGATTGGCGCTTGGGGTTTAACCGAGGCCAATACAGGATCAGATGCTATGCGCATGAAGGCTACAGCAGTTCAAGACGGCGATCATTGGGTGCTCAACGGTTCAAAAAACTGGATTACACATGGCCTTTCAGGCGACGTTTCTGTTGTGCTGATTAGAACCGGAGAATTACTCGATAGTAAAGGAATTACTGCATTTATTGTCGAGAAGGGGACGCCAGGTTTTTCAGCAGTTAAAATCAAAGATAAATTAGGGGTGCGTGCCAGTGAGACAGCCGAACTTATTTTTGATAATGTTCGTATTCCCAACGAAAATGTGTTAGGAGAAGTAGGACAGGGTTTTGTGCAGGCCATGCAAGTGCTTGACGGTGGTCGTATTTCTATTGCATCGCTGAGTTGTGGAATAGCCAGAGGTGCTTTTTCGGCGGCTGTAAAGTACGCCAAAGAGCGGGAGCAATTTGGGCAGCCAATTGCGCATTTTCAAGCAATTAGCTTCAAATTAGCTGATATGGCTACGCAAATTGAAGCAGCAGAACTCCTCACTTTTCAGGCTGCAGCCAAAAAGGATGCTAAAAAGCCAGTTACCAAAGAAGGCGCCATAGCCAAGTATTTTGCCTCTGAAGTATCTGTTAAATGCGGCAATGAAGCCGTCCAAATTATGGGTGGTTATGGTTATACTAAAGAGTATCCGGCCGAAAAGTTTTTGCGAGATTCCAAACTCATGACAATCGGGGAAGGCACCTCTGAAATTCAAAAGTTGGTCATATCGAGAGAAATTTTGAAATAATTTTGCAGAATTGAATTTCTCTCGTATCTTTGCCACCCTAAGTTATAACAAAGAAATTAAAGCATATGTTGATCATTCCAATTAAAGAAGGCGAGAACATCGAACGCGCATTGAAGAAGTACAAAAAGAAGTACGAAAAAACCAATGTGATGAAGCAACTCCGAGCTCGCAAAGAGTTCGTGAAGCCGTCCATCTCTCGTCGTCAGGAAGTGATCCGTGCTGCCTACAAGCAAAGAATGCAAAGCGCACAATTGTAACCAATTGTCAAAAAATACGTACAAATAAGGAGCTTCGGCTCCTTTTTTTATGCTCCAAGAATTCGAAAATTACCTCAAACAAGAAAAACGCTATTCTGCGCACACCTGCTTGGCCTATCTCCAGGACCTCAAGCAGTATAGTGTATTTGCTGATTGCAACAAGCTTTCTGACTGGCAAGAACAACAAACTTCAATAGTACGGAGCTGGATGGTCAGTCTTTTGGAACAAGGGCTGAGTAAACGTTCCGTCAATCGTAAATTAGCCGCATTGCGAACATTTTTCAATTGGTTGCGCAAAGAAGGGAGGCTCGAAGAAAATCCAATGACGCGCGTTCAAGGCCCCAAAGGCGAAAAACGCTTGCCGGTTTTTGTAAAAGAGTCTGAACTCTCTCCGCATAAATTAAGTGCACTTTTTAGTACAGATTTTGAGGGTTTGCGCAACTGTTTAATTGTAGAGCTTTTTTACCAAACAGGCATGCGTCTTTCTGAGCTTATCGATTTGAAAGAAACGGCAGTTAGTTCTCAATACATTAAAGTATTGGGTAAGCGCAATAAAGAACGCATCATACCCATAGCGCCCGATTTGGCACAGAAAATAGATCAATATAGGGCTGCTAAACGCGGACTTGGTCTAGACCACCCCAATTTATTATTGCGCCCAAACGGGCAAGCACTTTACCCACAACTCGTGTACCGACTTATTCGAGAAGTGTTGGGTACCTTAAGTGGGGTAGAGAAGCGTAGCCCGCACGTGCTTCGGCATACTTTTGCCACACACATGCTTAACAATGGTGCAGGTTTAGAGACGCTCAAAGACCTATTGGGACACGCCAATTTATCGGCTACACAAGTCTACACTCACAATTCATTTGCACAATTGCGTAAAGCATATGGTAGTGCGCATCCGCGTGCACTTAAAACACCCTAATTTAATAGCGAAAGCGCTGAAATTACCTATCTTTGCGGCACAATTTAGAATTATGAAATTAGCAGCAGTTGGTAGTGTGGCATTCGACGCCATAGAAACGCCCTTTGGAAAAACCGATAAAATCGTTGGTGGCGCAGGCTCTTATATTGCCTTAGCGGCTTCATTTTTTGTGAAAGAACAGAGTCTCATTTCTGTCGTAGGCGGCGATTTCCCAAAAGAATTTCTCGGATTATTAGCAGCCAAAGGGGTAGACGTGAGCGGTATAGAAGTCAAGAAGGACGAAAAAACATTCTTTTGGTCTGGCCGATATCATACTGACCTTAACTCCAGAGATACCCTCATTACAGAACTTAATGTGCTCGCAGATTTCAAACCTGTGGTTCCTACTCATGCTCAAAATGTAGGGTTTTTGATGTTAGGTAATTTGAGTCCGGCGATACAGTTGTCTGTGATACAGCAAATGGCTACCCGACCACAACTCATCGCTATGGATACCATGAATTTTTGGATGGACATCGCTCTAGACGAACTCAAAGAAACGATCAAACATATCGATGTGCTCATTATCAATGATGAGGAGGCCCGTCAACTTTCTGGTGTCTATTCTTTGCGTAAAGCAGCTGGTATTATTCGTGCTATGGGCCCTGCTATTCTGATCATCAAAAAAGGTGAGCACGGTGCGTTGTTATTTCATGAAGCTAATGTCTTTTATGCACCTGCACTTCCATTAGAAGAGGTTTTCGATCCAACCGGGGCAGGAGATACTTTCGCTGGCGGCTTTATGGGCTACCTTGCTGCTGCGCCAACACTCAACTTCGAAACCATGAAACGCGCCATTATTGCCGGGTCAGCACTCGCTTCGTTTTGCGTAGAAAAATTTGGTACCGAACGTTTATTAGAAATTAATCAAGAAGACTTACAGCAGCGCATGCAGGAATTCGTTGCACTATCTACCTTTCAATTGGAAGCCTAATGGAATTACAACACCTCACCGAACAAATTGTGGCCTTGAGCCAGCAAGAAGACCTCCTTCAATTAGGGCGCTCTGCAGGCGAAATCAAACAACAATTTGAAGATTTACTCATCGAGCTTGAGCGTCAAGAACAAGTCAAGCGCCTCAATGCGAAAGATGCCGGGGCAACCTATGAAGAAATTGATTACAAGCCATTCAAAGAAGCTTTTTTTGAAGCATTCAACCAATTTGTAACAAAGAGAAAGGCACAACAACAATTACAACAGACCCTAGAGGCCCAAAATCTAAAGTTAAAAAAAGACCTGATCACACGTTTGAAAGAGGTTATTGACAATGAAGAGAAAATCGGTACCGCTTTTCAGGCGTATAAAGAAATCCATGAAACCTGGAAAAAAATTGGTGTTATTCCTCGAGAACACCGTGAAACCATACAAAAAGAATATTCGCGGCTGTTAGAGATTTTCTTCTATAATATTAAAATATACAAAGAACTCAAGGATCACGACTACCGTCGCAATAAACAACTTAAAGAAGATCTTATCTTCAAGCTCAAACAATTGCGCGTTGCTTCGCTCGAACAAAGAGACCTAGAAAGTCAATTACATGCGCTCCAAGATGAATGGGAAGAAATCGGCCCGGTTCAAAATGAAGATTGGGAGCTCATGAAAAACGCTTATTGGGAGGCTATAAGAGGCATTTACGACAAAATCAATGAGCATTACGAGGCCCAAAGACAAGTGTTAAAAGCCAACATCGAGACCAAGAAAAAAATAGTTGCCGATTTAGCTTCCCGCATGGAAGACAGCGCTAATTGGAGTACTTTCAAGCATTGGGAAGTCCAAACAGCATTTGTGCTTGAGCTGCAAGCACAATGGAAAACGATCGGTTCAGGAAGCCGTAAAGATAACGAAGCAGTTTATCAGTCATTTAGGGTACTATGCGATGAATTTTTTGCCGCAAAAAAATCATTCTCTAAGGAGATAGATGCCGCAAGTCAAGAGATTGTCGCTAAGAAAAAAGTTCTTATAGAAAAAGCGCAAGCTTATAGCGCATCTACAGATTGGAAAAATACGGCCGAGCAGCTCAAGAAGCTCCAAAGACAATGGCAAGAACTCGGTTCTGCAGGACCGCGTCATGAGAACAAACTATGGAAGGATTTTCGAGGCGCTTGCAATGTATTCTTTGATGCGCGCCAGGCGCACTTTGCAGGTCAAGAGGCAGAAAATACTGAAAACCTCCATGCAAAATTAGCGCTGATCGATACCATCAATAGCTTCGAGCTACCAGTCGACAAACAAGCAGCGTTGGCACAATTACGCGATTTTCAGCAGCAATTTAACGCTATTGGCCAGGTCGGTATCAAAGAGAAGCAAAGCACCTATACAGCCTTTAAAACACGCATGGATGAACTTTACAAAGGGCTTAAACTCGAGGGCCAAGAAAAAGAACGCGTTTTCTTCCAAGCTAAATTAGAAGGCATTTTAGCTTCCCCTGACAAACAGCGCTTATTACAGGCTGAACGTCAAGAGCTTCGAAAGCAAATTGACCACCTTCAAAAAGACATCCTCACCTTAGAAAATAACCTTGGCTTTTTTGCACGTTCTAAAGGAGCCGATCAACTTCGGTTAGATGTTCAAAAGAAAGTAGAAGAAGCCCAGCAAAAAATTCAAGGACTCAAAGCCAAGCTTAAACTTATACCAAATGAATAGCTTCATCAATCTACTCTTGTTGGTCATTAGTTTACCAACCTTACTCTTATCCGTTTTTGTGGGTTTCGATTTGCCTATCGATTTTCTTCATACTACAGGAAAGCGTTTGCCTTTTCGTACGGAGGTTTATCTTGTTTTAGGTCTGTTATTATTGATTATCGGTCTTCGACGCAGTATCAGACGCTGGATGGGCGTAAATATGGTCAAGCAACAAACCAAATTTATTTGGAATCAGCCAATCAGTACCGAACGTAAAAAACGCGTTTTTGTATACAATAGCCTAGAGGCGCTCGTGTTTTTAAGTCTCATGCTTGCACATCTATTTTTAACACAAGTTGCATTTTTTGTAGTTACCGCTTATCTCATTTTAGCGCTAGATGCTATTTTATTTCTTCTGATCAACGGCAAGGATTTTCGGGTTGGTTTGAGTAGCAAGGCAATTTTAGTTGCGGATAGAGAAATTGTTCTCATTTATCTCAACGGCCTTCGCAAGGTATCCGTTAGTCAACAAACGATTTACTTTGACTATATCGAGGAGCTGCAGCTTTCTTTCCCCTTGGATTGTATTGAACCCGTCCAAAAAACCGAATTTTTCGAAGCATTAGAGGGTCAAATTGACCGCGACCGCGTCCTTTTTCACCACACAAAGTAGTTTTTGTACATTCGTACAATGCCAAACAGTTCACCAAAGCGAATTTTAATCGTCAGATTTAGCTCCATTGGAGATATCGTCCTGACTTTTTCTGTGGCATCCACTATCAAGTCTTTGTATCCTCATTGCAAGATAGATTTTGTAACTAAACCACAATTCAAAGAGCTTTTAAATGCCTGCCCTGATTTGGATACCATTTACTCTTTAACAGGAACAGTAGCGCAGCTTAGAAAAGAACTAGATTTCAATCAGTATGATGCCATACTGGATTTACATCATAACCTCAGATCCAGGATCTTACTAAGATTTCAATTTGGTAAGGTATACCGTTTTCCCAAAAATAACATTGAAAAATGGCTGCTCACCACCTTCAAGATCTTTCCAAAGCAGCGCAAACATGTCGTTGAACGATATTTAAGCACCTTGTCTGGGCTTGTGCCAAACTGGCCGAGCAACTTTGCGACTTCAAAGTATGCAATTCCATCTTCAGCACAATTTGAGATTCAAGAGCGCTATAATTTAGCACCAGGTTCCTATTTAGCAGTTGCAATTGGTGCACAGTTTGCCACCAAAAGAATGCCAACTGATTTACTCGTCGAATTGATTCAAAAAATTAATCTTCCTGTCTTACTTTTAGGAGGAAAAGAAGATCAAATAACTGCAAACCAGATTTTGGATCAATGTACATCGAATATCATCTTTTCAGCAGTTGGAACGGCTACTATACATGAATCGGCATGGTTAGTGAAGAACGCTAGAGCATTACTCACTCACGATACAGGCCTTATGCACATAGGTGCTAGTTTTGAGGTGCCTTTACACGTCATTTGGGGCAACACAACTAGAGATTTCGGGATGTATCCGTATCGTCTGGAACAAGAACAGGTATTTAATTATGAAGTATCGGGTTTATCTTGCAGGCCCTGTTCAAAAATTGGGTATCAAAGTTGTCCTAAAGGTCATTTCTCTTGTATGCGAAAGCAAGATTTGGCAGCAATTGCCCATGCAATTAACGAACGAAAGCCTAGTCTTCTGTAAAAAGTTTTTTGAGTTCCGTAGCGTCGGCAGCCTTCATTTTACCTGCCAAAATAAGAGCCAGTTGCTTTCGGCGCAGCGCACCATCATAGCGTATTTTTTCCTCTTCTGTTTCTGGGATTAAAGCCGGAACTTGAATTGGGTTGCCGTTTTGGTCTACAGCAACAAATGTGTAAATCGCTTCATTGCATTTTTCACGTTGCCCGGTTACGGCATCTTCTACAAAAACATCAAGAAATACTTCCATTGATGAGTTGAAAGCACGTGAAACCTTGGCCTCAATAGTTACAATAGATGCGTGGTTGATGGGCTTTTGAAAAGAGACATTATTCACTGATGCCGTCACTACAACGCGCTTAGAGTGGCGGTGTGCTGAGACACTTGCAATGACGTCCATCCAAGCGAGTAATTGCCCTCCAAAAAGGTTGCCAAGGGTATTGGTGTCATTAGGCAATACAATCTTTGTTGTAATGGCTAGCGTTTCAGAGGCTTTATTTGCTTTCATAGAACAAAGTTAATGAATCCATGTTATCGATATAATTTATAAAGAGAATATTAAAATTTGTAGTACTTATTGTATTTTTACGCCAAACTATTTTGCTTTATTCCTATCAACTATGAAACAACTTTACTTTTTTGCGCTGATTATTGGCGTTCTTGGTTATTCTGCTGCAGTTTTTGCTCAGCAACCGAAGCGCGTATTAGATACCCAAAACATGCGCGAAGGGGAAAGCGTAGAATATTGCAGAACCCACAAAAAACACACCGCGTTGCTACAGAACCCCGAATATGTGAAGGGCCTTGCAATTGCCGAGGAAGAATTTGCAGTAATCTCCAAAAAAGGAAACAATCAAAAAGCGACTATCTACACCATTCCGGTTGTTTTTCACGTGATGCACATCAACGGCATAGAAAACATCTCAGACGAACAAATATTTAATGCACTTTCCATTCTCAACCGAGATTTCCGTAAACTGAACGGAGATACAGCAAATGTACACCCTGACTTCCAAGGTATGCCAAGTGATACAGAAATAGAATTTAGATTGGCAACAATTGCACCCGACGGCCAATGCTTCAGTGGCATTACGCGTACTTATTCGCCAATGAGTTACCAAGGAGACGACGGTGGTGATCAAGTAGATGCTATCGTTGCTGGCAATAATGTATATAATGGTCAATGGCCAGGCAATAAGTACTTAAATATTTTTGTAATGGGAGACATCGGTGGAGCAGCAGGCTACACCTACAAACCGAGTAATTGGGGTGCCACGAGCATGAAAAATGGCATATGGATTCTACACGACTACGTCGGGGCTATCGGAACTGGTTCTGTTGGAGCCAGTCGAGCGCTCACACATGAGGTAGGTCATTGGCTCAATTTGGACCATACCTGGGGTGGTAATAATAATCCCGGGAACGCCTCAAGTTGCAGTACCGATGACCAAGTTCAAGACACACCAGCTTGTATTGGTGTAACAGCATGTTTACTCAATGCCAATACTTGCGACACCGACAATAGTTATTGGGGCTTCAATATCCGAGATAATGTCGAAAACTACATGGACTACTCTTATTGTTCTAAAATGTACACGGAAGGGCAGCGCACGCGCATGCGCAATGCGCTACAGGTTGCAAGCACTGGCCGTGCTAATGTTGTGTCTGCAGCTAATTTAGCAGCGGTAGGCGCTGCCGGAACCCCATATCTTTGCAAAGCAGATTTTACAGCTGACAAAACTACGATTTGTCCGGGCAATGAAATCCAACTCAACGATCAATCTTATAATGCGGTTGCGAGTTGGAGTTGGGTCATTACACCTTCTACTGGTTGGGCATTTGCAAGTGGCTCCTCAGCGAGTTCTGAAAACCCTACAATTGTTTTCAATTCACCTGGGCTCTACGATGTCCAGCTCACCGCAACTGACGGCACAAATAGTGACGAAGAAACCAAAACAGGATTCATTCGGGTGTTAGGCACGGCGGCCTCTTTGCCTTTTTGGGAAGGATTTGAAGACTATACGTCATTAGCTAATTTGCCAACGTGGGAGCTTTTTAATACGCCAGCCAATAATTCATTCACACTAGAAACTAACTTCGGACATTCAGGCAATAAATGCGCCCGCCTCAACAACTTTGGCCAAACAGCTTCTAACATAGATGAACTCACCTCTTCAAACATCGATTTATCTGGAATCGACCCTACTACCGGAACAGTAACACTTTCTTTTCGTTTTGCATACCGCAAGCGCACCAGCTCAGATTATGAATGGCTCAAAGTGTTTATTACGGGTAACTGCGGTGAAAACTGGGCACAAAGAAAAACAATTGGCGGCAACCAGCTTTCCAATCAAGTTTCGTCAAGCGCATGGGAGCCAACAAGTCAAACAGATTGGGTAACAGTCCACATGACAAACGTTACCAGCAATTATTTTACCGATAACTTCCGAATGCGATTCAAGTTTGAAGGCGAAGGCGGAAATAACTTCTTTCTAGACGATATCAATTTGTATGCAGGAAGCCCATCCAACGACCTAATTGTATCTGCACCAGAATTTGAATCCGAATTCACAAACTTGAGTGTCTTCCCGAACCCTACTGATGGAGACCTTCATTTGCAATTTACTTCCGCAACGGGAGGAGCTGCCCAACTTTACCTCACAGACCTCAGTGGCAAGGTGGTAGGGCATTATCCATTGCAGCTGCAAATAGGAAACAATTTGGTCATTACCGAAACGAACCAACTTGCGGCCGGTAGTTACCTGATCACATTAGATTTGAAGGGCGTGAAGACCACACGCACCTTTGTAGTCAAATAGGCTTGTATTTTATTGAGATTGATCTGCAATAGTTTTCAAATATTCAAATAGGAGTTTCGTTTTAGAGGCTCCTATTTTTTTTGCAACTTCTTCAGGAGGGGCTGCTTGCAGTGCAGAAATCGTTTTGAATTCACGAAAAATTGTTGCTATGGTTTTAGGCCCGAGTCCTTTAATCGAATCGAGCTCAGAACCAATTGCACCTTTACTGCGTTTATTTCTGTGGTGACTCAAGCCAAAGCGGTGAGCCTCATCGCGAAGTTGCTGTACTAATTTTAAGGCCAAAGATCGTCTGCTCAAAATCAAAGATTTGGAAAACCCAGGCTTGTATAATTCCTCTAACCTTTTTGCCAAGCCAACCAGTTTAATTTCCTTTTGCAGTCCAATTTCTTCAATGGCTTCTAACGCCGCTCCGAGTTGTCCTTTGCCTCCATCAATCACGACCAAGTCCGGAAGATCGATACCTTCTTCTTTAAGCCGTCTATATCTTCTCCCAACGGCTTCTTTCATCGTGCTAAAGTCATCGGGGCCTACCACACTTTTGACATTAAAGTGACGGTAATCGGCTTTGCTGGGAACGCCATTTTTAAATACCACGCATGCAGAAACCGCGTTTGTTCCCTGAAGATTGGAGTTATCAAAACATTCAATGTGTAGGGGTGCTTTGGCTAAGCCTAAAGCACTTTGAAGTTCCAATACTGCTTGCATAGGCGCATTTTGTACAGAAGTGCTTTTATTCATCGCTGCTTTTTTAGCTTGTAACTGGGCGTGCCGGACATTATTTTTTGCCATTTCTAACAGTTGTCTCTTTTCACCAATTTTTGGATAAAAGCTTCTTGAGTAGCTGAGATTCAGCGTGGTTTCGATGCCAATGGCAATTTCTTTTGACTTGCTTTCAAAATGAGTACGCAATTGAGGAAGTAACTGCAGGTATAAGGTTTCTAATGAAGCACCCAATGGGTTAGAAACCCTTGAGGTATAGGCATGCACAATACTTCCTTCGTTAATGACAATATAGCTCACCCATGCATCGTCTGCCGATTGCTCAACATAACAGACATCAAAGTTTTGTGTGTGGTCAGAGACTACCATAGATTTGGATTGGTACTTACTAAGGGCATCTATGAGCTCCTTACAATGTTGTGCCGCCTCGAATTCTTGAAGACCAGCATGGATTTGCATGTCTCGTTTCAGTTGTTGAATAAGCGAATAGTTCTTTCCCTCTAATAAAAGCCGAACCGCGTTCAACGTTTGTTCGTAGTTGGCACTGGTTTGGTGTTCTTGACAGGGCCCAGCGCATTTTCCAATGTGGTATTCCAAACAAACCTTGTATTTCTGCTGCTCAATTTTTTGCGGCCGCAGGTCGAGGGCACAGGTTCTGATCTGAAAAAGTTCGCGAATCAGCGCAAGCAATTGATGCATTTGCTTCACGTTAGGGTAGGGGCCATAATAGGTAGATCCGTCGTTGAATTTACGCCTTGTTGGGAACACGCGTGGAAAAGCTTCATTTTTGATGACAATCCAAGGATAGGTTTTGTCGTCTTTTAACAAGACATTGTAGCGCGGACGGTAACTTTTGATGAGGTTATTTTCGAGTAGTAAGGCATCGAGTTCATTTTCTACAACCGTAAAGCGCAAGTCTTCTATTAATTGAACGAGGGTCCGGGTTTTACCGTCCAGATGATCTTTCTGAAAATAGGAGCTCACTCTTTTTTTCAGATCGATTGCCTTTCCAACATAAATAATCTGTCCTTGCTTGTCTAAAAATTGATACACGCCGGGGTTGTGTGGTAGTGTATTGACTTTTTGCAGCAAGTGTTCTTTATTGTTCACGCTTCAAATTTAGAAACATTGTGCGGATTCTACGGCTCTTCTTATCTTTGTTGCATGCTAGACGAATTTATAAGAACTGCGCTTCAAGAGGACATCCAAGACGGAGATCATTCCTCATTGGCTTGTGTTCCAGAAGATGCAATATCTACAGCATTTCTTTTGATCAAAGAAAAAGGTGTACTTGCCGGCATGCAAGTTGCACAGCGTATCTGTGAAATCTACGACCCCAACTTGGTGTTGAAGGCCAAACTCAAAGATGGTGCTCCTGTTGAATTTGGTCAAGTCGCCTTTATTTTAGAAGGATCTGCCCGGTCAATCTTGGCCATAGAACGATTACTTCTCAATTGCATGCAACACATGAGTGGAATTGCCACCCAAACTGCTTATTATGTCAGCCTTATTGCAGGCACAAATTGCACGCTTTTAGATACCCGTAAAACCACCCCCGGAATGCGTATTTTAGACAAATATGCAGTTAAAATTGGAGGTGGTGCTAATCATCGTTTTGGGCTTTACGACATGATCATGCTCAAAGACAACCACATTGACTACGCGGGTGGTTTGGGCCCAGCCTTACAGCGCACCAAAGCTTACCAAGAGAGTAAGAAGCTTGATTTGAAGGTAGAGGTGGAGGTCCGTTCGATGGATGAACTCAAAGAACTTTTATCACTCCCTTTTGATTACCACCGGGTCATGTTGGATAATTTTACACCCAAAGACTTAAAGGCGGCCCTACAACTTATACCACAGGGTATTGAAACAGAAGCGAGCGGAGGCATTACCTCTGAGACCATCCGATCCTATGCAGAAACGGGTGTTCAATATATTTCGGTGGGTGCACTCACTCATTCGGTAAAGGCCTTAGACATGAGCCTTAAGGCTCAGCTTTAAAGTGTGCTACTGCAAAAAGTAACCCATGCGCTTCTTTGAGTTTGACAAGAAATGTCTTGTTCGGTCCAGCTCCTTTCAAACAACCTTCTAATAAGGTCAATTGGTTTTGTTCTCTGCTATGAATTTGAATACCATCCTTTAATGATAGGCCCGGAATATCGTAAAGTTTGTAAACAGCTTCTTTTGCACACCATAGTTCTAAGGGCCAATTTCCTTTGGCCTGATGATATAAATTTTTTTCGTCCTCTGACAAAAACTTATTTATAATTCTTGAGGTGTCACGGTCCGCTTTTTCAAGATCAATTCCTATGGGAATCTCAGAAAAGGCAAATGCTACAAAATGCTGGCTATGTGAAATAGAAATATAATTTTTATCACCTTCTAAAAAGGGTTTGCCATTCAGGTTATATGTTATAGGTTTGTTGATTCCGAGTGAATTACGCAAAAAACGAATACCTAGGAATGCTTCTTTGCGTTGGCGATGCGTGTAACTTTTACTTTGTTCAATTTCTTCTTTAAAAAGCCCAACAGCCTTTTCATCAATTAACATTGAATTCATATAAAGGAAGTTCAAAGCCGTAATCTCAAAATCTATGGAAATAGGAGTCATATAGCAAACACAGGATTATTCTACAAATATGCGCAAACATCTCATAGAATTTTGATGAATTTTATGTTAAGACTATGGATTTTTCTATATTTACATTCTTATAAAAACGAGATATAGTAAAATTTATACGCATTCATATGGTGGGTAGACTGAAATTATTGCTTTTAAGTGCATTATTTGTAAGCACTTACGCATTTTCACAATCCGGACTCGGTACACTTCGCGGTACCGTGACCGACGAGGCAACAAAAGCTCCTTTGGAGTTTAGCAAGGTCTTATTAAAACAAGCAGGTGCCATTCGTGGTAGCTCCTTAACTGATGCAAAAGGTAAATTCCAGATCAATGGTATACAGCCCGGGTCATACGACGTCGAGGTAAGAAACGCGGAAGGTGGGTATCAACCACTTTTGCAGACTGGCGTTTCTATTTCCCCTGACCGCATTACCTTCTTGGACAATCTTGCGCTGAGCAGCAAGACGCAAGAAACAAAAGAAATCAAAGTTGTTCGCTATAAAGTTCCACTCATCGACAAAGATGGTGGTGCATCGGGTGCAACCGTAACCCGCGAAGACATCGCACGTTTGCCAGCACGTTCTGCAACAGCAGTTGCAGGAACAGTGGGCGGTGTCAATGTCAACGAAGGTTCTGGAGCAATTTCCGTTCGCGGTACACGCTCCGACGCAACCTACTTTTATATAGATGGTATCAAAGTACGCGGTTCTTCTAACTTGCCCAAATCAGCACTTGAAGAAGTTTCAGTCATCACGGGTGGTCTTCCAGCTAACTACGGCGACGTCACTGGTGGTATCATCTCCATTACCACGCGTGGCCCTTCTTCTATTTATTTTGGAAGTATGGAGGTGGTTAGCTCTGGTGTATACATTAATGGTGCTGACCCCAATGGCTACGACGGTAAAGTATTCGGTCTTGACAAATACGGTTACAATCTGGTAGAAGGAATGTTGTCTGGACCACTTTGGATGCAAAGAGACTCCGCAGGCAACAAAACGCGCCCGCGCTTAGGCTTCCTTGTTTCTGCCAACTACACCGATCAATTAGATTCTCGTCCTTTGGCAGGAGGCTCATATCGCATCAAAAAAGAGGCGCGTGAGGACCTTATTGCCAATCCGCTGCGTCCAACCTCTACAGGTTTTGGTACTTTTCACAATGCTCTATTTTTAAGAGCCGATGACTTCGAGAAAACAGATTGGCGCATGAATGCACGAAATAGCGTCTTTTCTGCTTCGGGTAAAATCGACGTCAACACAGGACCATCTGTTAACTTGCAATTCGGAGGTTCCTTGAACTATTTCCAAGGCACCTCTTACGGATATGGTAGTTCACTTTTGAACTTTAGCAACTTCGGAGTCAGCAAAAATCTAGATTACCGTGTGTATGCTCGCCTTACTCAACGTTTCAACAACGACCGCGAAGGTTCAAGCTCGAAAATCAAATCTGCTCTTTATAATGTAATGGTCGATTACTCAAAGTCCTTCAATGAGTCTTACGACCCCAATCATGGATACAATATCTTTAACTATGGTCATGTTGGTAAATTTGAAACGACTCGTGTGCCATCTTATGAATTCGACCCTGCTACCCAAATGTATGTTCACAATGGCTTTAGAGATGTAGAGGTAGACTTTACACCTTCTGAGACGAACTCAACATTGGCAGCTATCACCACTCAGTATTTTAATATTTACGATGGCAACCCTATTGGCCGTTACGAAAACCTTTTCCAAATCCAGCAAGGAAACGCATTGCGTAACGGAGATTTACCCAACAGTGTCTACAGCATTTGGGCCAATATTGGTGCGCCTTCGAATGGTTTCGGAAAATCTGAAAACGATCAATTCCGCGTCACTGGTGCGGGTTCGGTAGTGCTCGGAGACCATTCCATTTCACTCGGTTTTGAATACGAGCAACGCGTAGACCGCGGCTGGACCAGCGGTGACAACGGCCCTGCAAGCATTTGGTCCATTGCCCGCCAACTAGCCAACTTCCACATCCGTGAGCTCGATCTGAATTCAGGGGTAGTGACCGACTCTGGTTCTTTCAAGGCAATCACCTACAACCGTTTGAATTCAGGAGATGCTTTCCAAACGGGTACAGGCGAATACGGCGGTCAGCTCAACAATGACCAACAATCTTTCTTTGACTACAACCTTCGCCAAAAATTAGGTTATGACCCAGCTGGTACCGACTTTGTAGATATCGATCAATACGATCCAAACTTATTCCAATTTGACATGTTCTCACCAGACGAGCTTTTGAATAGTGGCCAATCTTATGTCTCTTATTGGGGTTATGACCACACAGGTCAGAAAGTCCGAGGCAATACCGACATCAATAAGTATTTTAATGAGTTTGATGAAAATGGCAACTACAAACGTTTTGTAGGTGCCTTCCAGCCTATATACATGGCCGGCTACATCATGGATAAATTCGCCTTCAAAGACATCGTTTTCAACGTTGGTGTTCGTGTAGACGTTTTCGATGCCAACCAACCTGTCTTAAAAGATCCTTTCTTATTCTACACGGCCAAAACCGTTCAAGAAGCCCGCGCTTTAGCAACCAACGACCCCAACCAATACAGTTGGGTTGACCTCCCAGAAGGAATGGGCGACGACTACGTTGTTTATGTCAATGACGTCAACAACCCTTCCGGCATTAACGGATTCAGAAATGGTTCACAATGGTACGACGCAACGGGCACGCCAATCGAAGACCCTTCTAAAATCCGTGGAGCAGCAGGTATTGCACCTTGGTTGCAAGATCCTTCTTTGGAAACGCCTACAGCAGAAGCTTTTGAAGACTACAAAGCACAAGTCAATATCATGCCGCGTGTGGCATTCTCTTTCCCTATTTCTGAAGAGGCATCCTTCACTGCACACTATGACATCCTTACCAAGCGCCCAACTTCCGGTTTCCGCTTCAATCCTTATGAATATCAGTTTATTCAATCCCGCAACGCCGTCATTAATAATGCGAACTTGTTACCTGAAAAAACGGTAGACTACGAACTTGGGTTCCAGCAAGTCGTTACGCGCACCTCTTCGATTAAAATCTCAGCTTTCTACCGCGAGCAGCGCGACAACGTACAATTGATCAACGTTTTTGAAGCTTATCCTGTCACCTACAAAACATTCGGTAACCGTGACTTCGGTACCGTTAAAGGTTTAACAGTAGCTTACGACTTACGTCAAACAGGCAACATCCGCATGACCGCCAACTATACCTTGCAGTTTGCCGATGGTACTGGTTCTGATGCAACTTCGATGTCCGCTCTAGTCAATGCTGGCTTACCTAACTTGCGCGTTATTTTCCCATACAGCTATGATCAACGTCATGCATTCAACTTTACATTTGACTACCGTTACGGAGAAGGTCAAGACTACAATGGTCCAATGATTGGTAAAATGCGCATTTTTGAAAATACGGGCTTAAACTTGATTGCAAATATCAATTCAGGTTCTCCTTATTCTTCACAAACATTTATTACCGATGAGGGTATTGGAAACCTCAATGCTGGTATCAATGGTACTTTGAATGGTTCTCGCTTGCCATGGCAGTATCGCTTGGATATTCAAGCAGACAAAACCATGAGTATCGAATATGGCAGTAATGAAAACAAAAAGAAAACTGCATTTTTACAGGTCTATGTGCGTGCTACTAACTTGTTTAATCAGTTCAATGTCTTGAATGTTTACCGCGCAACTGGTAACTGGGACGACGACGGTTTTCTAGCCGCGGCTTCTAGCCAAACCTCTATTCAAAACCAAATCGATGAGCAATCTTTCCGTGACTACTACACCATGAAGATTCAAAATCCGTTTAACATCAGTATACCTCGAACCATTCGTTTGGGAGTAAAATTTGATTTTTAAGAAGCTTTAACGAAGTATTATGAAAAAGCAATTCATTGCCGCGTTTATTGGTCTAACTGTAACATGCTCTCAAGCATTTGCTTACTTAGGCCCCAATGACAAAGACTACAAACCTACTGCCAAACCCAAGGCCAACTGTAGCCCGGCTACGGCAAAGTTGACCATGAAGTTCAATGATGTAGCTGCACTTATCGAGCAGGGTGGAAGTATGTTCCAAAACCGTGCTGCTGGTGTAGCCGCATATGAAGTTCCTAAAGGGAGTAATCGCTTTGCAATTTATGCAGGTGCGCTTTGGATGGGTGGAACCGACGTCAATGGTCAGCTTAAATTAGCTGCCCTGCGTTACCGCCAAGGGAACGATTTCTGGCCTGGCCCACTAACGGTTACCCCTGGTACAGGAACTTTTAACCCACTTAATCCAGTAGGTGACGACGCCATTCGCGATTTTGGCGAGGCGAACATCGATCCAGACCAATGTATTGCTTACGATAAATTCTATACTATCCGCAAAGCAGAGGTGATCAAATTCAACATCTGGTGGGAGTGTAACGCTGGTATTACTACAGAAGGTTGTGACGAAATCACTGCACCAACAAACGATGAGCTCAACCGCATCTATGGTTGGCCAGCTCATGGCGATGTTTCAAGAGGTCAAGATTACTTCTTAGCGCCTTTTTACGATAGAGACCAAGACGGCAACTACAACCCAGACAATGGAGACCACCCTTGGTATGACGACATCCTAGGTCGTGACGATATCGAATGTGGAATCGACCGACGCATTTCACTATTCGGCGACGAAACGCATTGGTGGGTATTCAATGATAAAGGAAATATCCACACTGAAACCAACGGTGACCCGATTGGTATGGAGATACGTGCTCAGGCTTTCTCTTTCGCGACAAATGATGAGGTCAACCGCATGACTTTCTACAACTATGAATTGATCAACCGCGGTACACAGACGCTATATAATACTTACTTTTCACAGTACTTAGATGCAGATATCGGAAACTACGCTGATGACTACACTGGTTGTGACGTTTCTCGTGGTTTAGGCTATATGTATAATGGCGACCTCATCGATGAGTCTGACGGTGGTAAATTGGGTTATGGCGAAAACCCACCAGCAATTGGTTGTGACTTCTTTGAAGGCCCTTATCAAGATGCTGATGGCATAGACAACCCTGGTCCATACTTTGATGAATTAACACAAACAGAAGTGGTTCCTACTGTTGTAGATGCCCTAGCCAATAATGGTATCGTTTACAAAGGCATTGGTATCGGCTATTCTGATGGCATTATCGACAACGAGCGTTTTGGTATGCGTCGATTCACCTATTATACCTCTACATCTGCTTATCCATACAATGACCCAGGGCCAGCCGCTGAATTCTATAACTTTATGGAAGGTCAGTGGGCCAATGGCTCTGAAATGTACTATGGTGGTTTGGGTTACACAGGCTCGAACGGTGTAACAACGACACTTTCTGACTACATGTTCCCGGGTACCTCAGATCCATTGCATTGGTCTACTCAAGGCGAGGATATGTCAGGCCCTTATCCGAACGGTTGGGATGAATCTACTTACAACAACCCATCTGGTGACCGCCGCTTTGTACAATCTGCTGGTCCGTTTACCCTTCGTCCAGGTGCTATTAATAACATTACCGTTGGTATTGTTTACGGACGCAGCACAGACGGAGGCCTCATGGCATCTGTTGAAGCAATGAAGCGCGCTGATACCAAAGCACAGGCTTTGTTCGACGCTTGTTTTAAGATCCTTTCACCACCAGACGCACCACGTTTAGTGATCCAAGAATTGGAGAACGAATTGATCTTAATGTTGGACAATCCAATTTCTTCGAATAACTACCAAGAGGCCTACGAAGAACTTGACGAAATTAACATCACAGACCCTACCGTAGATCGTTTTTATCGCTTTGAAGGTTATCAAATCTTCCAATTGAAAGCGCAAGACGTTTCTATCGCCGACATCTCTGACCCAGATAAAGCAAGGTTAGTTGCCCAATGCGATATCAAAAACGATATATCTCGTATCATCAATTTTGAATTCGATGAAGCACTTGGTTTTTCAGTTCCTGTAGAAAAAGTCGACGGAGAAAATAATGGCATCAGACATTCTTTCTCGATCAAAGAAGATGCCTTTGCTCAAGGTGCGCGTGCGTTAGTCAATCACAAAACGTATTATTACGTGGCTGTGGCCTATGCTTTCAACCAATTTAAGAAATATGACCCCAATGATCCACTTTTCTTAGATGGTCAAAAGATCCCATTTATTTCCAGCCGCCTGAATTTTGATGGTACGGCAATTGCTCCTGTAGCTGCTATTCCGCACAACCCAATGCCTGAGGCAGGCGGTACAGCGCAGCTGATTTCCTATGGTTCATCACCGCGCATCACGCGCCTAGATGGTTACGGCAACGGCAACCGCAGCTTGGAGTTGACGCAAGCGAGCATGAACGAGATTTTAGCAACTGGCTACATGGCAGATCCTACATATGACTATGGTGCAGGCCCTGTGAACATCAAAGTTGTGGACCCGCTGAACTTAGCAAATGGTTACTTTACCTGTAAGTTCCGCAACTACACTGCGCCAACCATTGGCAATGCGGCCGATACCGCTAGTTGGGTCATTTACCGCCACGTGAGTAAAGAAGACATGACCATTCTAGATTCTGTTAGTTCTGAGCGCACCATTAAATCAGACAACGAGCAAATTATTCCGCAATGGGGTGTGTCGGTTCAGATTTTCCAGAACAAATATACTGGTACTGGTAATTTGGCTTCTAGGTCTACAACCATGATCGATGCCAGCATAGATTTTGCCGATTCTTCTAAGCGTTGGTTAACAGGTGTTCAAGACAACGATGCCTTCTTCCCGACCAACTGGATTCGCTCTGGCGACTACTCCCCAGAATGCGACCCGACCGACCCTGCATTTGAAGGCTTGCCTAATGGACCAACCTATTTAAATCCGTGTAACTATCCAGACGAAGCTGGGGCCGACCCAACACAAGCCTATGAGCGCGTCTTAGAAGGCGTTATTGCACCGCACCGTTTGGTGGGCTACCAAGCCGACTACATGCCGTTGGCTTATTTTGGCACCTTCTCAGGTTCTAGTAAACTCAATGCTTCTATTTCTTTCTTGCCGAGTGTAAACATCGTGCTTACCTCAGACCAGAGTCTTTGGACGCGCTGCCCAATTGTAGAACTTGGCCGCAATCCTGCACTCAATGTGGGGAATGCCCAGCCAGGTGCATTGCGCAAGAGCCAAAGTGTCAACAAAAACGGCCAGCCCGACGGCACGGGCACGGGCATGGGATGGTTCCCAGGCTATGCCGTAGATTTAGAATCAGGTGCACGCCTTTACATGGCCTTCGGAGAGAACTCCTTCTTGGGTGGTGAAAACGGCGCCGACATGATCTGGAACCCAACAGATCGTTTGGTGAGCAGTGTGGGCACACCACTCATGGGCGGTATGCACCCGGTGTATGTATTTAGCTACAACCAGTCTAGCACCAACGGCTTCAGCTCTGGTTTTGACTTCCCGGCATATGTGCCAGCGCAAGCAGAAAACAACAATGACAACTTCGTCTACAATAAATACCTCGAGGTAGAAGGCAATAGCTCTTCAGCCAAGCGCCAGCTCTATGGCTCCATGACCTGGGTTGCCTACCCAATGTTGGCACCGGACCAAGAATTACTTTCTACAGATGTCACGATCCGCTTGCGCGTCAATAAAGAGTACAAAAACTTTAATGCGACCGGAGCCAATGGCGGCAAGCCTATGTACGGATGGTCCATGGAAGACATCGCTACAAAGCTTGGGTCTCAAGATATGCTCAAAGAAGCATTGGCCATGATCAACGTAGTGCCGAACCCTTACTATGCCTTCTCTGAGTATGAGCGCAATAAGCTAGACAACCGCATCAAGATTACAAATTTACCCGAGCAATGCCAAATCAGAATTTATTCATCTAACGGTAAACTCATTCGACGCATCAAAAAAGACAGCCCCCAAACCTTTCAAGATTGGGACCTCACCAATCATGCTGGTATTCCGGTAGCGTCCGGAATTTACCTCATCCATGTTGAAGTGCCAAACGTAGGAGAGCGTGTTCTTAAAGCTTTTATTGCCATGCGCATGGTAGATTTGCAGAATATTTAACGAGGCTTTAACAACTTCCGCTGAGCAGAAGGGGTATCTTTACCTCTCAAACCGTCACCCATGAAAAAAATAGTCAACCTTTTCTTTCTTTTATTTTCCCTTTCTTTAATCGTGAATGCACAAGTGTACACCCTGCCCGGTTTACCCTTTGCATTAGACGCATACGAACCGTTTATTGACGCTCAAACCATGGAAATACACCACGGAAAGCACCATGCAGCGTACGTCAGTAACCTCAACAAGGCAATTAGCGGTACCGCTATGGAGAAGATCAGCATGAACGACCTGCTGATGTATGCCAGCTTTAGATCGGCAACAGTTCGCAATAATGCAGGAGGGCACTATAATCACTCCCTTTTTTGGGAAATATTAGCACCAACAACGGCGCAAAAACCAATTACTTCAGCACTACAGACTGCTATCGTCAATCAATACTCAAGCCTTGACTCACTCAAAATCTTACTCAACCAAGCGGCGGCAACACGATTTGGAAGCGGTTGGGCATGGTTGGTGGTAACGCCCGAAGGCAAACTAGCCGTTTACAGTACAGCAAACCAAGACAACCCTATCATGGACGTCAGCAAAGAGCGCGGCATTCCGATTTTAGGCATTGACGTCTGGGAACACGCTTATTATTTGAAATATCAAAACAAAAGAGGAGATTACTTGGGCGCTATTTGGAATTTGATCAACTGGGGAGTGGTTTCAGATAAATACGCTGCAGCGCTAAATGATCCACTTTTGAAGGAACTCGAAAAGGACAATTGGCTGGCTATCAAAGAATTTCATAAGGTAATGGCCCAAACATTTCATCCGGCAGAGGAAAATAACTTAGCGCCCTTACGAACCCGTAGTGGAGAACTTTATGCCAAAGCCATCCTACTAAAAAACTCTACACCACCTGCATCTGCCAATAATGACAAGGTAAAAGAAGCACTAAGTAGGCTAGAAAAACAATGTCTGGATATCCACACGCTGGTTCAAAAACCAGCAAAGAATGAGGTGGCCAAAGATGCGCTTTTATTCGAAAAAATTACCAAAGCACACGATATCTTCCATGAAGTAGAAGGTCTCTGTCACGACTAAACAGGTCAGAACTTAACCCTAAGGTAAAACCTTTGGTGCTCAATTGCGTATCTTTGTCAAAAAAGAAATCGGTGCGTTTTGAATTAACCAAAGAATTTATTACCGAACTGCGATTAAAAATAGTCGCGGAAGACCGCCTTTGGATTCAAGAGCAAGTCTTGGAATTGCACTACGCCGAAATCGCTGAAATTCTAGATAAACTCACCAACGACGAAGCCAAATTCATCTACTTCATGGTAGATGAAGATACCCAAGCTGATATCTTGATGGAGCTTGAAGAAGATGTTCGCGACCGCTTCTTGGCTTCTCTTTCTAGCAAAGAAATGGCCGAACAGCTCGGAAACCTCGACTCCGACGATGCTGCCGACATATTAAGTGAACTCTCCGACGATAAAATTCAGGAGGTCATCTCACACATGGAAGACGACGAAGCCGCCGAAGATATCGTCGACCTCCTCAACTATGACGACGATACTGCTGGGGGGCTCATGCAAAAAGAGTTCTTTCAGGCCAATGTAGAATGGCCAGTTAATAGAGCCATTATCGAGTTGCGCAAACAAGCAGCTGACGTTGAAAAAGTATATAACATATTTGTTGTCGACGACGATGACCACCTCTTGGGTGTTCTCTCACTCAAACGTCTACTTTTTGCCAGCGCCCGGACCAAAATCGAAAGCATTTACCAAAGTAAAAAAATCATCTCTGTCAAAGCCAGTGACTCTGCAGAATTGGTTTCAAAAGTCATGGAAAAATACGACCTCGTATCGGTTCCAGTAGTCGACTACCAAAATAAATTAGTTGGGCGCATTACCTTAGATGACGTCGTGGACTACATCAAAGAGGAAGCCGACAAAGACTTCCAAATGGCTACAGGTATCTCTGACAAGGTAGATTCAGACTCTCCTATTTGGAAAGTGAGTTTTTCTCGCTTGCCGTGGCTTGTGATTGCCATGGTTGGCGGCACCATTGGCGCTAAGGTGATTTCCAATTTTGAAGCGAGTATTACCGCCATACCAGCCATGGCGTTTTTCATACCGCTCATTACGGCAATGGGAGGAAACGTTGGCGTACAGTCTTCTGCAATCGTTGTGCAATCTTTAGCCAGAGGAGATAAAGACCTCGGCAGAATTTTGCCAAAGTTACTCCGAGAAGGCAGTGTTGGCCTGCTCAACGGCTTTATTTTATCTACTCTTATTTTTTTAGTTGCCACCGTTTTTGTCGATATTCATTTGGGAATGGTCGTGAGTTTATCCTTATTTACCGTTATTTTATTTGCTGCTATTTTTGGTACGCTTTTTCCGATGATACTCAATCGGTATAAAATCGACCCAGCCCTGGCCATTGGCCCATTTGTAACCACGCTCAACGATGTGATTGGCATCTTCATTTATTTCTCGATTGGTTTGTTGTTAATGTAATGTACAAAAAGCAACTCGGCCTCAAAGAAAATTGGCAACAATTTAGTTTACTTGTCTTGGTCAATGCCTTTGTGGGTGGCATGGTTGGTTTAGAACGCAGTATTTTGCCCCAATTGGCAGAGGAAGAATTTCATTTAGCAGCCAAAACAGCGATTCTCTCTTTTATTGTAGTGTTTGGGATCACCAAAGCGCTAACCAACTACTTTGCCGGGACGCTCGCCAATAAATATGGCCGTAAAAAATTACTCGTATTTGGTTGGCTTTTTGCGCTGCCCGTTCCATTGCTGCTCATTTACGCCCCAAACTGGTCTTGGGTAATCCTTGCTAACATTTTTTTAGGCGTGAATCAGGGCCTAGCCTGGAGTAGCACGGTGGTCATGAAAATTGATTTAGTTGGCCCAAAAAAGAGAGGATTTGCAATGGGTATCAATGAAGCTGCAGGCTATATGGCAGTTGGTGGGGTCGCATTTTTAAGTGCAAGCATTGCTCAATTATACGGCATTCGTCCCTACCCTTTTTACATTGGGATTTTACTATCGATTATAGGACTTCTGACAAGTGTTTTTTTAATCAAGGATACCCAAGGATTTGTTCAGTTAGAAGGTGAAAAAAGCGATACACCTTTGTTATCAAATCTATTCAAAGATACTTCTTGGCGCCATCCAAACCTCGGTAGTATTACTCAAGGAGGCCTGGTCAATAACCTCAATGACGGCATGATCTGGGGTCTGTTCCCAATTTTACTTTTAAGCAAAGGATTTAGCGCTACTGAGTTAGCGCAAATCATTGCTATTTACCCCACTGTTTGGGGGCTGAGCCAATTGTTTACAGGGAAACTCGCAGATCTTTATCCCAAAAAAACACTTCTTTTTTGGGGTATGCTGCTGCAAGGCCTCGCCATTATAGGATTCATTTGGGCCCAAACATTTTTTGCTTTTGCTAGTTTGAGTGTGCTATTAGGCCTCGGCACAGCGGTGGTCTACCCTACTTTTCTAGCTGCAATCGCCGACAATACGCATCCGAGTCAGCGCGCGCAGAGCATTGGCGTTTATCGCCTATGGCGAGACCTCGGTTACGCCGTAGGCGCTATTCTTACAGGGATTCTTGCCGACTATTGGTCTATAAATACCGCGATCAGTTCAATTGGTGCACTCACTATTTTATCCTCCTTTGTGATTCTAACAAGAATGCGCCCTGTTTCCTAGAGTGAAAAAAGCTTTGTATCTTTGCACTCCACAAAATACCTGGAGAGGTGTCCGAGTGGTTGAAGGAGCACGCCTGGAAAGTGTGTATAGGTCTAAAGCTTATCGCGGGTTCGAATCCCGCCCTCTCCGCCAAAGTATTCAAAAGCTAGCCGATAGGCTGGCTTTTTTGTTTTACAAACGTCAAAAGCTTGCTTTTGTAAGTTGAGTAAAACAAAAAATGCCAAAAGCTGCGCAGCAGCTTAGCTTTTGAATACTTTGATGCACCCCTCAAAGGGTTCACGAGCGTTAGCGAGTAATCCGTGAGGAGTGAGGAAAGAGCGTTAGCGAGTTTTGTTTCAAACTGAACAAAGAAGACCTTTTGACGTTGTCATTGCGTCCTGTTCTCCATACTATTGGATGTCAATTCATTTACCGGTATTCAGCATCAAGTCAATACGACCTTTAAAGATCTTATTAAATAAAAGAAATCTTTATGCAAATCACTGCCTTCTATATTTTTCATATCACACCAAAACACCAATACAGTGCTTTGGTCAAAATGGCATATGCCGGTTTTTTGCTGCGTAGGGCTAAAGGTTGTTCATTTGCCAAAATTATGGGTAGTGGTGGAGGTTCGTTAGGTTTTGGCCTGAGTCCAAATTTTAAACTATACGCTTCCATCATGGTTTGGGATAGCCTTGAGCAAATGAAAAAATTCGAAGCCTCCAACCGTATGTTTGCAGCATACACCAAAATATCATCGAGCGTAGACAAATTTTATGGTCAAGCATTTCAAGTTCATGGCAAGTGGGATGGTGCTGAACCATTTACAGCCTTTCCAGATCCTTTGTTAGCAGGTTCAAAAATTATCGTTTTAACCCGGGCAAGAATTCGTTGGTCTCAAATCCGAAACTTTTGGCGTTTTGTACCAAGCACGAGCGAGGCATTAACGCAGGTAGACGGAAGATTATTCAGTATTGGTGTGGGTGAACTCCCACTCATTTATCAAGCCACCTTGAGTATTTGGGAAACACAAGAACACATGCGTACCTACGCCTACAAAAATCCCCAGCACATGGAAGCCATCAAAAAAACAAAAGAACTCAATTGGTATTCTGAAGAATTATTTGGGCGTTTCTATCTGTTGCCACTGCCGTAAGTTAACCTGAAAAACAGACCTATTGGAGGAAATTAACCTTTTGCTAAACTATTGAAAATTAGGATTTGTAAATAAACTGTACATATGATCTGTATCCACTTCATCGCCAAATTGATAACGGTGTTTAATAGTCGCTTCTTTTTGAAAACCAAATTTTTCCATTAGGCGATTTGAAGGGATATTATCAGTTGCCACGAAAGCCTCAATTCTTCGAAGTTGCATTTCGTTTTTACCATATTCAAGAATCGGGACAAGTGCCTCAGACATGTAGCCTTTGCGTTTGTGCTCATCAGCTTTCAAACTGTAAAAAAGTTCTGCGCGATAGTGTTGTTGTGCCCAAGAATGATATCCTGCCCATCCGATAACTATTCCCGTTGATTTTTCAACTATTTGAAAAAATTGAATAGTCAGATTGTAGGTCGAGAAACCTCCTTTATAACGGCTGTATTCCAGCTCGTATTCATCGTCATTTTGATGCCCAAAGATTTGCATGATTTCTTG
>JALRJE010000076.1 GCA_023268965.1 Crocinitomicaceae bacterium | reverse complement strand
ATGCTCAACTACAGTGTGTTTGCGCTTATTCATTTAGAAAATCGCGAAGCCTAGCAAATTGTTAAGAGGCTGTTAAAGTGCAGTCAAGATTCAAATACGCTCTTAATTTTACCTCAAAAATAAACACATGCAACCAATCGAACGCTATTTACCTTGGAGTATCCGTATCCTTATCGCAGGGCTCTTTCTTGTTTCGGCTTACGGTAAAGTTTATCCTGACCCATCTGCTTATGGGACCATCTCAATGTTCGAGGTCAAGCAGTTGTATCCTTTGGGTTTTTCAGTAGAATTTGCCAAGATTTTTTCGCGTGCACTGATTGGCGTGGAATTTGGTTTAGGTCTATTATTGTTATTTCCTTTTGATCTGAAAAAATGGGTCATTCCAGCACTGATTGCAATGCTTGCTATTTTTGTGGTGCACCTCACAATTGAAATCATCACTACCGGCAATAAAGGCAATTGTGGTTGCTTTGGCGCGCTATTACCAATGACACCCTTAGAAGCAATTATGAAAAACATCCTCTCCATTGGCTTGCTTGCCCTGCTCTGGAAGCGCTATGGCGCACAACTCCCAGCGCGTTCCAACATTTGGTTCTTGACAACCGTCATTAGTCTTTGCATGCTCTTGATGTTCATCATCATCCCGACCTACAAAGCAGCAACAGCAGTAGCGGTTCCGGTCGAACAAAATTCAGGTGCAGACCCCACGGGTTCAGAAACCCAGCTCACGTCCGGGATCGACACCACTAAAATGACCAATCCGCAGGTTGGAAAAGACTCCACGAAAGTGGTCAAGCCAAAAGAACTCGGTCCAAAAATGAAAAAGTCTGGCTATGAACAGCATTTTGCAAATATCAATCAAGGTAAAAAGTTGCTTTGTTTCTTTGCGCCCAGCTGTGATCACTGCCGTGCCACCGCCAAGCAACTTACGGCCCTCAAAAATAGCACCCCAGGTTTTCCTGAAATTCAAATTTTATTTATGGACGAAGCGGCGGAAGAAATACCAGACTTCTTTAAGTTTGCCGGGGCCTCATACACCTATAAAGTTTTGGACATTATCGAGTTCTGGTCTGTGTTGGGTGGTAATCGCGATGTGCCAGGTGTCGCTTATTTGTGGAATGGCAATTTAGTGAAATTATATCATGGCCCAGAAGGCGAAGCGGCTTTCAACAAAGAAGATTTGAAAACCCAATTACAAAAGCAAAAGTTGCGCCCATAAATGTCTTATTTTCGTCTATGCGAAAAAAGATCTTAGCAGCAAATTGGAAAATGAATCTGACGCAACCTGAGCTGAACGCCTGGCTGCAACATTTTAAAGGATTCAATTGGTATTCAGAAGAGGTTGAAATCAGGATTTACCCAAGTAGTATTTACCTCAAAGATTTCAAAGATACGTCTTTGCATATTGGAGCTCAAAATGTATATTTTGAATCGGACGGCGCTTTTACTGGCGAGCTTTCTGTTGCACAACTCAAGAGTATTGCTACCTCTTCCGTACTGATCGGTCATTCGGAACGCCGTCAAATTTTTGCTGAAACCGATGATGTCATTACCCATAAGTTGCAGGCTTGTGCTGCTCAAGAATTTCCTTTTGTGCTTTGTTGTGGAGAAAGCCTCCAGACAAGAGAAGCGAATGCGCATCTCTCTTATGTACTAGACCAACTCAATCAAAACCTTCGTGGTCTTCCTGCTTCCCAAGTTCATTTAATGGTGGTGGCCTACGAGCCTATTTGGGCAATAGGTTCAGGCTTGAGTGCGAGTATTGAACAAATCGCCCAAATGCATGAAGCTATCCGGAGTCAATTGCGTGCTCAGTTTGGCGTGCAAGGAAGTCAAATTCCAATTCTATACGGCGGGAGCGTTAGCCCTGAAAATGCGGAGGCTATTTTTGGTTGCCCCAACGTAGATGGCGCACTTGTTGGCGGAGCGTCTTTAGATCCCCAACTATTTTATCAACTTTGGCAAGCGCTGCATTCATGAACTACTACGAACTTCAAATACATATCGGCAATTTTGATAACTGGCACGACATCTGTGTGGCTTATTTAGCCGAACTCGATTACGAGAGTTTTGTTGAGGAAAGTCCGCTCCTCAAAGCTTATATACAAGAGCTTCAATTTGATGGTGAAGTACTTCAAAATGTAATGAAGCAAATGCAAGAGATGGGCGCGGATATCCAAACTTTTGACCTTACACTTTTGCCTCAGCAAAATTGGAATGCCACCTGGGAGGCCCAATTTGAACCAGTTTTTATAGGTGAGGATCTTCGGATTGTAGCACCTTTTCATGAGTTACCACCCTTTGCTGGAATTGAAATTGTCATCTTACCCAAAATGAGTTTTGGTACCGGGCACCATCAAACAACGCACCTCATTTGTAAAGAAATGCTCTCCATGGATTTAAAAGGCAAAAATGTTCTTGATATGGGAGCGGGAACTGGTGTTTTGGCAATTCTCGCAGAAAAGCTAGGTGCTGAACATATTTGTGCGGTCGAAATAGAGGCGTGGTCTGCTGAGAATATCCTGGAAAATGCAGCGCTCAATAAAAGCCAAAAGATTACCGCAATTCACGGTGGGGCGGAGTCTATACCCAAACAGAATTTTGAGGTTATTTTGGCCAATATCAATAAAAATGTCTTGCTTGAGCAACTGCCCAATTATAGCCAAGCACTCGGGCCGGACGGCCTTTTAGTACTGAGTGGTTTTTTTGTAACCGATGCGCCAGATCTCGTTGCTGCCTCGGCAGCATTTGGTTTTGAGCAGATCAAAACAGCTGAACTTGAAAATTGGGCCGTCGTACTCTTAAAAAAAATAGCATGAAATTTCAGTTACTCCTCCTGCTCTGTGTACTCATGAGTTTACCTTGTGTGCTAGGGCAAACCTTTCCTGCAGAGCGCGATAAATTCGTGAAAACATGGCAACAACTCGTCCAAGATGAAAGTGCACAAACGTATTTAAAGGATCAACTCCCTCAGCTGATCAAGGGTTCAGCTCTAAATGATACGCAATTCAAGAAGTTACAAGATAATTGCAATCGCTTGCAAGCCAAGGAGGTGCCAGCCTACCCAGATTTGCTCGACTACTTAAAAGCCAGTATTGCCATTGTACAAAATAAAATCAGCCCTGATTTGGCCAATCCATGGTATCAGTATGTTTTTGACTACGCGGCAGCACCAGATGAACAGCTCACTACGTTTTTAGATTTTTCTGTGGATTTTTTTAAGTTCGGCGCGTTATACAAAGAACGGGATTTTGAGTGGAGAACGCAAGGTGGAACCCTGCGCTGGCTCGATTCCAAAAAGTTATACCTAGAAGCGAACGACGTCACGCTCAAATGTATCAAATTCGATGCAGACAAACGTCCGGAAGACTCTATTGTGGTATACAACACCTCCGGAATTTTTGACATGCAGACCAAGCGCTGGGAGGGTAAAAACGGCGTGCTCACCTGGGAGAAAGTTCAACTCCCCAAAAATGAAACCTATGCCAACCTGCGGGCCTACAAAGCTGATTTTCAGACCGCCAAATTCAAAGCCGATTCCGTGGCTCTTTCTACTCCCTATTTTTCGAGTCCAATTCTAGGCAAACTTTCAGATCTTACTTCCTTGGATTTGGCCGAACAAGAGTCTGCGCCACAATTTACTTCCTATGAAAAACGCTTAAAAATCAGCGAACTAAGACCTCAAATGGATTACGATGGCGGTTTTACGCTGGAAGGTGCAGATTTTATCGGAAAAGGCGTGGCAGGAAAGCCAGCAAGGTTGCTCTTTAAGCGAGCATCAAAAGTGCTTTTCGAGATCAGTGCAGCGCGTTTTGAGATGTCTCCGCAGCAAATTTTAGCCCGCTCTGCCTCGGCAGTTTTGCGTTATAAAAATGGCGATTCACTCAGTATTCAAGACTGCTTTTTTACCTATGACGAAAAACAGCAGCAGCTGCGCTTAGCAGCAGCCCAAAGAGGTACCGATTATTTTCCTTTTGTCGATAGCTATTTTCAGTTGTACTGTTATGCCCCTGTTTTGACCTGGAAAAAGGGTAGCGCCGATCCAATCTTTACCTTTGATGTAGGTACTGCACAAGAAAGAAAGCTTGCGCGTTTTGAATCCATTAATTATTTTGACAAAAACCTATACAATCGTTTTGCAGGTTCTGGCGCCAATGATCCTTTTTATCAGTTTGCTCAGCTTGTGCAGAACAAAGGTAAATCCAACTTTACCGAAGGCGAACTCGCCAATGCCTTGAAAAAAACAATCACAGAAGTCAAGCCGCTTTTTGTGGATTTAATTGCCGCTGGTTTGCTGATTAGCGTCCCACAAAACAAACAATTGCAAGTGAGTCCTAAACTCCTTGCTTATGCTGCTGCTATTCAAGGCAGTGGTGATTACGATCAGCTACAACTACTCACAGATTTAAGAAAGGCACAGTCTGCATCGATTTACGCTAATATTGACCTTGATCGACAAGAGCTTATCCTAAGAAATGTAGCGCAAGTGACTTTATCCGAGGCACAGCAAGTGCGGATATTTCCCGACACCACCCAGATTGTCATGTATCAAAATCGTGATATCGGTTTCTCGGGCACCCTACAAGCAGGCAAGTGTGAAATCCAAACTAAGTACGCCAAGTTTGACTACGAAAAATTCTTAGTCAATCTGCTCACAACTGAGCGCACGGCTTTTACCGTTAAACCGCTGCGCAAAGAAGATGGAACGGCGTCAATTCCACTCACAAATGTAATTTCGGGGCTGCGCGGAACCCTGCGCATAGACGAACCCAACAACAAAGCAGGACGGCCTTCAGCGAGCAAAGGTTACCCGATTTTAATTTCTATTGCCGATGCGTATGTTTATTATAATGACCCTAGTATATTAAAAGGAGCTTATGACGCCCAAAGATTTTATTTTCAGCTCGCAGCATTTGAATTAGATAGCTTAGATAATTTTTCTGAGCAAAACTTACAATTTGAAGGCGAACTCATTTCTGCAGGTATTTTCCCAAAGATTGCAGAACCATTGCGCATCATGAATGATTATTCTTTAGGATTCATTACAACTGCCCCCGAGACGGGTTTTCCTTTCTACGAAACTGCATCGCGTTATAACAAGCAAATTTATTTGTCGCACAATGGCTTGCAAGGTTCGGGAAACATCAATTTTTTGCACACCAATGCGGTTTCTAAGAAGTTAACTTTCTTGCCCGACTCTACCATTGGTTTGGTTGCCTTTGATGCACCAGAACAAAGTGCCGGGGTGCGTTACCCGCTTGCAAAGTCTGAAAAAGCCTACATGAGCTTTGAGCCTCGAAAAGGCCGACTCCGGATAGCCTCTTATGGAGAAACGCCCCTTTTATTGTTCAAAGAAGAGGTACTCTTGAATGGTGAGTTAGTACTCGATCAAAAAGAAATGACTGGCAAAGGCGTCATGTTTTATAAAGAAGCGCAGCTATCTGCTCGTGAATTTAAATTTACCAATAGCGATATTTTATCCGATAATGCAGCATTTGCTTTACTCAACCGTTTTTCACAGTATGGAGAAAATCCGTTGGCTATTCAGTCGGACGAAATGAAAGCGCATATCAATTTTCAAACCCGTATTGGAGAGTTTATTTCCAATGGCACAAAGCGCATTATGTTTCCGGCCAATGAATATTATTGTCAAATGGATAAATTCACTTGGTTTATCGATGGTGAATCTTTAGATTTCAAAAAGGACAAAGGCGGTGAAACCACCTTCGAAAGTGGTGTTGGCTTGGCTAAAAACAACTTCTATTCTACCAATACCAAGCAAGACTCCCTACAATTCAAGTCCTTGAGTGCTAAATATGACCTTAAAGAACAGTTAATTTTATGCGATGCTGTGGACTACATACAAGTAGGGGATGCCCGAATTTTTCCGGATTCTTCCAGGGTCAGGATTCGAAAAGCAGCCCTGATGGACACCCTTAAAAACGCCCAAGTGTTGGCTAATTACATTACCAAATTTCACCGTTTTGAGCAGGCTAATTTATTTGTAGCAGGCAGAATGGCTTATAGTGGCAAAGGCGTTTACCCTTATTTTGATCGAGACAGCACCAAAACGCTGATCAATATGGGTTCTATTGCTTATGAGCAAACCAAAACAGTGGCCAAAGGCAATATTTCTGAAAAAGATGATTTCAAACTCAGTCCGGAATTTGCATATTTTGGAAAAGTTCAGGTAGAGGCCAGCCATCCTGGACTTTTGTTAGAGGGCTCCACTAAATTAATGCATCTGTGCAGTTATCAAAAATCATGGATGACCTTCAAAGACACCATTATAGCGCAGCAAATACAAATTCCGATAGCCGAGAATCCTATCGATGCGCAAGGCAAGGCTTTGGCCTTAGGATTTGTCTGGAGAAACACCGAGCGTTCAGATAGCCTGCGCATATACCCTGCGTTTTTATCGGCCAAAACAAGCGCAGCTGACCCCCAACTCTTCCAAGCATCTGGTTACCTACAATACAACCAACAAGCCCAGCAATTTGAAGTAGGGAGTAAGGCAAGATTATTGCGCACTGACAGCCTCAGTAATATGCTCGTAATGGACACAGAGAGCTGCGGATTAAGCGGTTATGGAAACATCAACTTGGGCATACAGACCAGCGAAATCGGTATCGACTTATACGGAAAAATCAGCTATCAAAACGACAACAAAAAAACACGAATTGCCGCAAATGCCCGCATTACCATTCCAATTGATAACTCGGTATGGACTGCAATGACAGATCAACTCAAAGGGCAAGAAAATGCACCGGAATGGAATATTAAAAAGCCAGTTGATGGTTTATTGACAAGTCTAACGGCTTGGTCAAATCCGAAAGATGCGCAAGAAGTCTTCAAAGACTTTGATGAAGAAAAATTAAAGAAAATGCCAAATAGTTTGAGTCAAAGCATGATTTTAAGTGGTATTGTTCTCGAAAATTTTGGCAGTGATAAACCCAGTGCCAAAAAGCAAGATAAAGGATTGTTGGGTTCGGCACAAAATGTCGGTCTGATTTCAATAAATGGAACAGCTATCACACAGCCGCTATCGCTTACACACGCCTATATCCAAAGTTTTGGAGATGATGCCAAACCCCAATTTTATTGGTCCATGGAGGCCTTCGATGGAACGCGTTATGTTTTTTCTTACACCCAAGATAGAAAAGATGGCACCCTCGGAGTCTATGCGAGCAATGAAAAGGTATTGGCGGCAATAGATGGCATCAAGCCAGAGAAGCGCAAGACGCGTAATTTTAGCTACCTCAGTACAGATGAGCAGTCTGCTTCGTTAATTTTAGCTAAATTAAGAGCCTATTTGCTAAATAAATAACCTGAATGACACTTTTATTTGTTGTATTAACCGCCTATTTACTGGGAAGTATTCCTACTTCTGTTTGGGTTGGTCGCTATTTTAAAGGAATTGACATCCGAGAACACGGCAGTAAAAATGCCGGTGCAACCAATACGTTTCGCATCCTCGGAAAACGCTATGGTTGGTTGGTCTTGCTTACCGATGTAGCAAAAGGTACAACAGCCGCTTGCTTACCTTTTTTTTTATCGCAAGAGGCATTTAGCGGTTACAAAGATGAATTCCTTATCCTGCAATTAGTAGGAGGTTTTAGCGCTGTTTTTGGACATGTATTCCCGGTATTTGCCCAGTTCAGAGGAGGGAAGGGCGTAGCGACCTCTTTAGGAATCGTCATCGGCATCAATCCACCAGCGGCAGCTGTTTGCCTTGCACTTTTCTTATTGGTTTTTCTGACGTCTCGATATGTATCGCTCGGCGCCATAATTTCTTCCTTGAGTTTTCCGATTATTTCCTATTTTCTCATCCACGACGATACCCGCATCATGATCATCTTTAGCATCGTTCTATGCACTTTGGTTGTTTGGGCACACAGAAAGAACATACAACGGCTGCTCAATGGCACCGAAAACCGCATGAACCTTTTTGCGAGAAAATCGTAAACAAATAGGTTATTATTATTGTAGTGGGTGTAAAAAAGCAATTTTCCTTATTTGTTTTGTTTTTGTTCTTTTGGCAAACGACGAGTATTGTTGCACAAACTCAGGCCAGCGTTGAAAAAAGAGCTGATCAAGCCTTTTCTCAGCAAAAATATGCTGAGGCGCTACCTGATTACCGTCAGTTATTGGCAAAGGACCCACAAAATCCCAAGCTCAACTTTTGCTATGGCGTTTGTGTATTTGAAGTAGCGCAGCATTTTGAAGCAGCCAAATATTTCGATGTAGCCATCGGGCTCAAACAAATTCCAGACCCCTTGCTGTACTATTATCGAGCGCGCATCTACCAAGAGCAATATTTCTTTACACAAGCAATTCTTACTTATCAAACCTATCAAAAACTAACCCTTGATCAGAAAGCGGCTTTAAACGTGCGCAGTCATATTGAAGAATGCGAGCGGGCTCAAATGGAGATCAAGCAATTTAGTCAATTGCCTCTTTTGTCGGTTGCGAGCACTTCAAATATTAAGTTTTATAATGCTTTTCCTTTTGATCCCGAGGACTTCTCGTTTTATGAAGCTCCGGAGGTACATCGAAAAAACAACGCTAAACACCAACATGTTCCCGTTTATGCCTACAAACGGGGTATGAAATACCGTATTTTGGCTTCCTATGGCCCAAAAGGCGAACAACTCGACCTATACCTGCAGCGTAAAGATGCCGCTAACAATTGGGCCGAACCCGTCTTGATCAATGGCGGCGTCAATGGTTTGGTCTCTGATGAATCTTTTGGCTTCTATGATGCCACTACAAAAACCCTGTATTTTACCTCTACGGCAAATAGCATTGGGGCAAGTGATCTTTACAAGGCTTCCTATGATTTAAATGCTAATATAGCCAGTAATATAGAGCGAATGCCTTATCCGTATTCAAGCCCGGTAGATGACTTATTTTATGTGACAGATCCGGCACAACAGCGCGCCTATTTTGCCACTACCCGACAAGCAAAAGTTGGTCAATATGAAATTTACACCCTTGAATTAGATCAACCGGTACAACTTCGTTTTGTCTTTTCAGGCCATTTTTACAATGATTTAGAACCGTTTTCCAAAACGGTGAGTTTGCGATTTAAAAGCTTAAATAGTCAAGAAGCTTTTGGTCCTTATGTTTCAGATTCGGACGGCAACTATACCGTTGCCCTGCCCTCGAGTGGTGATTTTGAATTAGAAATTTCCGTTTCGGGTGCCTCCAAAGTTTACACGACCCGCTTTGGCATTCCTAAGTTGCCCCCCGGCAAGGGCTTACAACAAGTGCTGCGCTATGGCGCTGATGATTACGGTCAAGAAAAATGGCAAGTGCTCAACCAAATTTTTGAATCAGAACCTACTGAGCAGTTGGCTAGTTTGGCTAAACTTCAGCTCGATGTGGCCAAAGGCAACTTGCTTCAAACGAGTCCTCAGCTTTCAAGTAGCGCCTCAACTCAAACCAACTTAGGTGCAAGTTGGGGCATAGCAACCCAAGATACAGCTACTTTTGTGAGCATACTTACCGATTCCTTATTGGCTGCTGAGGTTAGTCTAGAGAACCAAGTGCGCCTGATGGATTTACTGCGTCAAGATTTCGAAAAGCAGCTCAATGCTCGGGAGTCTTTGCTGGCAGAACTCAGCACGCTGCTTTTGAGTTCAGACAACCAAGATCAAAAATTACAAGTGCTTGCAACCCTTAATGAGGTGGAGGATAAGTTAGTCTTTATCAAGCGCTGGATAGCCATTAATCAGGCGGCAAATATTCCAGATTTGATATTACTGGACACCTTACAGCAGCTCAATGAACGCAATCAGTTGTTACTCCATATGGGTGACACCTTGCTGCTCCTCGAGCATTGGCAAGAACGTCAAGTTGCCATACAGCAGTATTTACAAATTGCCGCGTTTGACGGCGCAAATGCTATCGCAGCTGCTCAATTGGAGCAGCAACTACATCTACAGCAGATTGTCAAGGAGGAAGCGACCAACAAAGAACAGCAGCGTCAGTTGACCCAACAAATCAATAAATTACAGGCTGATCAAGTACTGCTTTCAAAAAAAGAACAGGCGCAAACGCAGCTCGAGATTGAAGCGCTTAAGGTCAATCTTGCAGCAGTCTCTGCGCATGCAAAACAACTCCAAATTTTGCGTGAATCTCAAGTAAAAGAAGTAGAAATATACGATCAAGATCAACTCAAGGCCCTGTATTTAAAAGAATCAGAAAATCAGTCCTTACCTAAGGTCGACTTTCAAGTCACCTACGATGAATTACTTGCTCAATATGCGCAACAGGGGTCACTTTCCGAGCAATTAAAAACCGATGTTCATTCGAATGCTAATATTTCGTCTACCGTTCAATCTTCTACCAAAGAACCAATCATCCAAGAGACTACGGTTCCTGAAACTTCTATCGAAGAAGCATCTATCCAAGAGATAACAATTCCTGAACCTTCTATCGAAGAAGCATCTCTCCAAGAGACAA
>JALRJE010000065.1 GCA_023268965.1 Crocinitomicaceae bacterium | reverse complement strand
AGTTTATGCGATGGCTTCGTTATTTACAGCCGTTATCTTTTGGGCTATCCTCAAATGGGACGAAGAAATGGAACTCAGCCAACACGGCGCCAAACTATCTGAGTTGCGCCCGAATCGCTGGTTATTGCTCATCTTTTTTATGCTTGGCTTGGCCATTGGTGTCCACTTATTGGGCATTCTTGTTGTTCCGGCAATTGGTTACATGATTTACTTCCGCACAAAAGAAGAAGTGAGCATCAAAGGCTTAGTATTGACTGGCCTGATCTCTATTGTTGCACTTGGTTTTATTCAAGAAGGAATTATCCCAGGCAGTATTGCCATGGCCTCCAATTTTGAAGTTTCTTTTGTCAATAGTCTTGGTTTGCCTTTTTTCAGTGGTACTATTTTCTTCTTTGTGGCGCTGGTAGCTGCGTGTTTGTATGCAGTTCGTTATGCGCACCGCACCGGAAAAACTATTTTGTACAACGCCATGATGGGCCTCGTGATGCTCTTGATTGGCTACGGCTCTTTTGCCGTGATTGTAATTCGCTCTAATGCCAACACCCCACTCGACGAAAACGACCCTGAAAACTTAGTAACGCTGCACTCCTACCTCAAGCGCGAGCAATATGGTTCTGCTCCTATCCTATTTGGGCAATACTGGAATTCGCTGCGCAACGGTGAAGAAATGACCGAAAATGGTCCTAAAATTTTAGACCGCTCTGCTTGGAAAGACCTCTCGCCTTATTATATCCGTCGTTTTGTGGTCATTGAAAACGACGTAGAAGTGAAAGCGTTTACCAAAGAAACCGACGCCGAGGCATGGATCAAAGCCAACAATGGTGCGTTTAGCATAGAAGAGAAATATTACGAAAGTAATGCTAGTATTCGCCAAGGAGCAGTTGCTACTTACGCACAAACCACGTTTTTCCCGCGGATGTACAACGGAGATGGCTCGGGTGCTGGCTTGCACAAGCAGCTCTATGCCAAGTGGTCTGGTTACGATGAAAACGATGGCGCCAATACCGAAATTGGACGTGACGGCAAACGCCTTCCTACGTTTGGCGAAAACCTGACTTACTTCTTGCGTTACCAAGTCAATTTTATGTATATCCGCTACTTCATGTGGAACTTTGCAGGCCGCCAAAACGACCTTCAAGGCCATGGAGACGACATGCACGGCAACTGGTTGTCTGGTATTTCTTTCCTAGACGAAGCCCGCCTCGGGAGTCAAGAACACGCGCCTTATTATACCAAGGATAACCCAGCACGCAATACTTATTTCATGCTGCCCCTTATTTTGGCGCTTATTGGTTTGGTTTTTCATTACCGAAAAACACCAAAAGACGCATTTATTATCACGCTGGCCTTCTTGTTTACTGGTTTGGCCATTGTCGTCTATCTAAACCAAAAACCCTATGAGCCGCGCGAGCGCGATTACGCTTATGCAGGCTCCTTCTACTTTTTTGCCATGTGGATCGGAATTGGCGTATATGCCATTTTTGATGCACTCAAAAAATTCCTCAAAGACAGCAAGCAACGTGCTGCAGTAGCTACCGCGCTTGGTTTAATTGTTCCGGTCATTATGGGCACTCAAAACTGGGACGACCACGACCGCAGCGGCAAAACCAGCGCTAGAGACCTCGCGCACAACTACCTCGAGTCTTGCGGTAAAAATGGCATCTTATTCACCAACGGTGACAACGATACCTTCCCGCTATGGTACTTACAAGAAGTAGAGGGCAAGCGCACTGACGTGCGGGTTTGTAACCTTTCCTTGATGGGTACCGATTGGTATACCAACCAAATGAAACTCAAGACGTATGAATCTGACCCCTTACCCATCAAATTCCGCGAAGATCAAATCTTGATGTATGCAGGCAACACCGACCAAGTATATTTCATGCCTTTGTTGCAGTTATTTTCTCAGAACCCATCCGATACCCTTATTAAAAAGGTCTTGAACATGCGCTTAAAGCACAACCCAGCAGAGGCTAAAATGGCTGCAGGCTATTTTGATCAGCGTGCTAAAGGCATATTCGCCAATATCATTGCCAGTACTCCTGAGGCAGAGGCCTTAAAAGTACAAATTGCCAATACGGACTCCACCAACATGATTGCCGCTACCATAGACAAATACCAAAAAATCTTTAGCCTCTATGAAGCTGCACGCAATGGGCAAGTTGAATTCAAATACAATAGTGCACAAGAATTACAAGATTTGCTCGATCAGTTTGAGCGCATTTGGGCTACCGTAGATTTTACGGAAGCCATGGCGTTTGTCAGAGATGATGCCAATATGATTACAGACCAACAAAATAAATTCAGCTTCTTCCCGTCTACCAAATTTGCATTAAAAGTGAATCGTCAGAATGCTATTCATGCAGGCGTACTCGATCCAAAAACCAAGTCTTCTAATATGCATGAAGAAATGGTCTTTGAATTTGATCCTGAGCGCAACCAAGCCCTTACCCGAGACGAAGTCATGATGATGGACGTCGTTGCCAATAACAATTGGGAGCGCGGTATTTACTTTTCGAGCAATCGAGGCTCAGCCTTTTCTATTGCACTTTTAAGTGCTGGCTATATCAAACAAGTTGGAATGGCTTATGCCTTAACGCCTGCTAAGCAAGAGCCCGCACTCATGGATGTTAATCAGATGGAGAAAAACATGCTTGAGCGCTATATTTTTGGCGATATGGCCAACCCAAGCGTGCTCACTGACTACTACGCGCGCCGCCATACCATTCAGTACCGCGCCAACTTCTTATTGTTAGCAGAACAACTTTATTTGCTGGGTCGTAAAACAGAGGCGATTAAAGTGCTCGACCGCGCCATGCAACTCATGCCAGTAGAAACCGTTCTCGATTACGGAGATATCAATCCGGTGGATCCATTCAACTCTTTAAATGCCAATAAAACACACAATCAGATAATGTACCAGGGCCAAGATATTCGACCACTCAATGCGGGCATACTGCACGAATACGTCCAGCTCTACTACATGCTTGATCAGCCTAAAAAAGCGGCGGAAATTGGCCAGAAAATACTCGGTAATTTCAAAACTGTCATCGCATATTTCGAGCATAGTGACATCGATAAGGCAGGCAATGAAGAGAACGCCGAAGACCTCATTGCAGTAGCAGACGCGCTTCTTAAAATGCGCTCTACTTTTCAACAAGTTGCTGCAAAAGGCACAGCAAAAGATGCTTTCTCCAAAGACCTCGAACGTACAGTACAAATGCTTTACAAAAAAGTATTGCCCCAACTCTACAACAAACTTGAACAAGCCGCCTCTGAAAACGGCGAAATGGGCATGGGTGAAGGTCTGTATTCAAACCGTTTGGGTAGCCTCAAAACTTACATGAGCGCCTTAGCTGAACACCACGGGCTCATCAAAGCACCTGTCGTGAACCGCAGCAATACGCCTCCACCGCCCGATATCGATATCAATGCGCTCAGTGCACCAACACCAGCAACCGACACCAATCGAATGATGCAATAGAATCGTATGCGCTATTTTTTCCAACACCTGATTGAAGAGTTTCATCTTCCACTGAAGAATCCGGTGTTGGTTTTTTCTATCTTGCTTTTTATCATTTTGCTTTCGCCCATTGTGTTGCGCAAAATGAAAATCCCTGGCATTATAGGACTTATTCTTTCTGGCGTTCTCATTGGGCCGCATGGCTTAGGCCTCATTGGTGAACGCACCATGGAAGCCGAAGGAAGTATTAAATTGTTCTCTACCATTGGCTTGCTTTACATTATGTTCATGGCGGGTCTCGAGCTAGACCTCCGGCAATTTAAGCGCTATTTTAAAAAAAGTATCGGATTCGGATTCCTTACTTTCATAATCCCGTTGGCGCTCGGTTATCCACTATGTACTGAAGTGCTGCATCTTTCGCCACTTGCAGCGCTACTCACCGCAAGTATGTTTTCTACCCACACCTTAGTGGCCTACCCCATTGTTAGTAAGTTCGGGCTTGCCAAACACCCCGCTGTGGCCATAACTGTTGGCGGAACCATTCTAACAGACACCGCCGTACTTATTATTTTAGCGATCATTTCAAGTGCAGCACAAGGCGATCTCGACTTTAGCTTCTGGATGAGGCTTCTGGCTTCTTTACTGATGTTCTCACTGATTATGTTTTTTGTCATTCCTAAAATTGCCCGCTGGTTTTTTAGCAAGCTCGATAGTGAGAAAACCTCTCAATACATTTTTGTGCTTTCCGTTGTATTTTTTGCAGCGTTTTTGGCTGAAGTGGCTGGTGTAGAGCATATCATTGGTGCTTTCGTGGCCGGGTTGGTACTCAATAAGTTGATACCACACCATTCTACGTTAATGAACCGAATCGATTTTATTGGCAATTCTCTATTCATCCCCTTCTTTTTGATTTTTGTGGGCATGATTGTCGATATCAGCGCCTTTACGAAAGGAACATGGCCGCTTTTAATTGCTGGGGTACTGACCACTTTTGCCCTATTTTCCAAATGGCTAGCTGCGCTTGTCAGTCAATTCATCTTTAAGCTAAGCGCCAACGAAAGACAAATTATTTTTGGACTTAGTACAGCTCGGGCTGCTGCTACCCTCGCTATTATCAGTGTTGGTTACAATGTGGGCCTTCTGAGCGTGAATATTGTCAACGGTACCGTTATTTTGATCCTAATTACCACCATGGCTTCTTCCATGATTACTGAAAATTCTGCCAAACGCTTGCTCTTAGATATTTCAGAAAATAGCGACCTAGAAGACAACGAAATGCGCTTGCGCAACAAACACCTGATGGTTTCCATGAATGAACTCAAAGGCAACGAGCGCTTATTAGATTTTGCTTTGCTTGTCACGGACCCGCAAGTCATCAATCCGATTTCTGTGGTGAGTGTATACCCCGACAACGAAAACGCAGAGCGTATGATCCGAAAATCTAGAAAATCACTAGAAGAGATCATCAAGCACTACTCTGGGCACGAAGCCAAACTAAGTACCATAGCAACCATAGACCATAATTTTTCTTCAGGAATTGCTCGGGTATCAAAAGAACTGGTTGCTGATATCGTTTTGGTCAATGATTCTCTGGACAACAATATCATCAAACGAATGGTTGGAGATGACCGCGAACACCTTCTGAGCACTTGCGGTAAAACGGTGATTTTCTGCTCTCTCGAAAAACCAAGCGTGAGTTACGAACGCATAGTGGTGGTGGCACCAATGCTTGCAGAGCTCGAGCAAACATTTATACAATGGTCTGAGCGTGTTTTAAGATTGAGTAAAGAGCTTAAAATCCCGATTCATTTGTACGGCTCAGCCACTGCCTTTGAGCGCCTTGATAAAGTTGCGCAAGCCAATAAAATTGATGCGGAACTCAAGCTTCAAGAATTAGCATCGTTAGAAGAATTCTATCCGATGTATCAAAAGAAAAACAGCGACCTCATTGTTGTAGTAGCCTGTAGAGCAGGAAGCGTATCTTATGATGCTCAAATGGATCAGATTTTACAAAATATGGAGCGCGCATTTGACAACAATGACTACCTCTTGATTTATCCGGGCTCTATCGGAAATGACCCAGCATTCTCTAATTACGACGACATCAATGCAGCACCTCTAGTGGCAGGAGTAGAAACCATTCAAAAAATTGGTCGAGAAGTCAGCAATATTTTTAAAAAAACCAACCCTAAACAATAGAAATTGAAAAAAAGTAAATCTGCATATTGGTTGTATTTTCTGGGGGCTTATGTCATTATTCAATTTCTTTGGTGGGGTTATCACCTCATTCAACTCAGCACGGTTATACCCCAAGACAACGCGCAATTATCGAAACGTGTTGGGATGGTACTTGGCGAAGGAGCTGTTTTCTTGCTGATTCTTTCCTTTGGCATTTACCGCATCCGTAAATCTATCTCTAAAGAGCTGGCCTTACAGCAGCAACAACAAAATTTTCTACTGACCATTACCCATGAACTCAAAACACCCATTGCCGCGCTCAAGCTCTATTTGCAAACACTTCAAAAACACCACCTCCCCGAAGACAAAAAAGAAGGGATTATTCATGGCGCATTAGAAGAGAACGAACGCCTCGGTGCACTCATCGAGAACATTCTAAATGCGACCAAAGCAGAAAACAAACTGTTTCAATTGCAGAAAGAAGAACTAGATTTAAGCGCACTCACTCAAAATTTGGTCAGTAGGTATCAGAGCCGATTCAGTGCTTCCCTCCTTGAACTCCAAATGCCAGCCCAACTCATGGGCGCTTTTGATCCGCATATGCTCGAAACCATATTCGTTAATTTGCTCGAGAATGCCATCAAGTACGGCGGTACACAGCAACAAATCACGATCATAATTGAAAGACTCGATCGTTTTGTCACCATCAAAATTGCCGACCAAGGCCCTGGTATTGCAGCAAGTGAACGCGCCCAAATTTTTGAAAAATTCTATAGAATCGGCTCTGAAGAGACAAGAAAGCAAGCCGGGAGCGGATTGGGGCTTTATATTGTCGGCGAATATGTACGGCTCCATAATGGCAGCATCCGTTGTTTTGAAAACACACCTCAGGGCAGCATTTTTGAGGTAATTTTACCCATATGAACAAAAAAGTAGGATTAATTATTCTCGATGGCTGGGGTATTGGTGACCACGGGCCATCTGATGCTATTTTTCAAGCACAAACACCATTCATGGATAGCCTTTTAGCAAACTTTCCGAATGCAACCTTACGCACCTTTGGAGAAGATGTAGGCTTACCAGAGGGGCAAATGGGCAACTCAGAAGTGGGGCATCTCAATATTGGCGCCGGGCGGATCGTCTACCAAGAACTTACGCGTATCAACAAGAGTATTCGCGATGGCGAGTTTCAGCAAAACAAAACAATCCTTGACGCATTTGGCTATGCCAAATCCAACAACAAAAAAGTACACTTTGTAGGCTTGGTTTCAGAGGGGGGTGTGCACAGCAGCCAAGCACATTTGCACACGCTTTGTGACATGGCGCAAGATTTTGGCCTTGAAAATTATTACATACATGCGATTACCGACGGCCGAGACTGCGACCCAAAAAGCGGTTTGGCTTATATCCAACAACTCGAAGCACATTTAAATGCGCAAAACGGCAGAATTGCCTCGCTTATTGGCAGGTATTACGCAATGGACCGCGACAAACGTTGGGAGCGCGTAGCGAAGGCCTATCAATTAATGGTCAACGGTGAAGGAGAAACGGCTCATAGTGCCAGCAGTGCAATCGAAACGTCATATCAATCCGACGTTACTGATGAATTTATATTGCCACACCTCATAGACGCCAACGGCACTATAGAAAGTGGTGATGCTGTCATTTTCTTTAACTTCAGAACAGACCGGCCACGCGAATTAAGTGTAGCGCTCACACAAGAAGCTTTCGACGAACACAACATGCATCCGTTAGATTTGTATTTCTGCACGATGACGAACTATGATGCGAGTTTCAAGAAAGTGCGTGTCATTTACGACAAAGATAATCTGGAAATGACCCTTGGCGAGGTCGTTTCTAAAGCTGCTAAATCACAGGTCCGGATCGCTGAAACCGAAAAGTATCCGCACGTCACTTTCTTTTTTAGCGGTGGCAGAGAAGCAACTTTTGAGGGCGAAGAGCGCCTCTTGATTGCCTCCCCAAAGGTAGCTACCTATGATCTTCAGCCCGAAATGAGTGCTGTTGAAGTGGGTGCCGTGATAACCCAACACATGGCGCAGTATAAACCCGATTTTATTTGTCTCAATTTTGCCAATCCAGATATGGTGGGCCATACGGGCGTGTTTTCAGCCATCATGAAAGCTGTTGAAACAGTTGATCAACAATTGAAAAAAGTTGTGGAATGCGGTCAGGCGCTCGGATATGAATTTTTAGTCATTGCAGATCACGGCAATGCCGACTATGCCGTTAACCCTGATGGCAGTCCCAATACAGCGCACAGCATGAATCCGGTTCCTGTAGTTTTGGTAACAGAAGATCCTTCAATTCAAATTACCGATGGTATTTTAGCCGATGTAGCTCCAACTATCTTAGAACGAATGGACCTTCAAAGCCCAATTGAAATGACTGGCAAAAGTCTAGTAACTTATCATTAGTTCAAGAATTATCTAATGATTCTCGGGTTAATCAATAATGATCCCCTTCGCTTTCAACTGCGGAATAGCTACAAATTTCTTTGGGTCAATTGTATTTGCCTCAAAGACGAAACGTTTGTCATACATGACGTCGTCAGCCCAGAAGCTGACCCAAAACTCATTATTTAGTCCAAATAAATCCGGCATGAGTGGTTCTATCCTTGCCGCCTCATTAGGGAGCATCACCTCGATGCCTTTGCGCAAAGTAGAAGTTTTAATCTCTTGCCCCATTGCATCGAGTCCGTAGCCCGTGGAGGTTACGATGATGCCTTCAATGATATCCTCCCGGCTACTCAGCATGTAAACTACATATTCAGGATCTCCGCCTTCTATGGGTAATTCTACGAGCGCTAACGCGATTCCTTCCACCTTAGGGCCTAATAATTCTTCTCTCATTTTTCTTGAATACTAAAATTGAATACTGCTGACATTTCTCTTAACAATACTACTTGTACTTCTATATTAGAAACTTCGCGGCCTAGCTCTTTGGCCATTGAGGTCACGGCCTTGTCTTGAATACCACAAGGCACAATATTTCTAAAATAACCAAGGTCTGGGCTCACATTAAGGGCTATTCCGTGCATGGTAATCCATCTAGAGCACTTCACCCCCATGGCACATATTTTTCTGGCATGTGGTGTGTCTGCATCTATCCAAACGCCTGTTAGGCCTTCAAAACGCGTTGCACTAATTTGAAAATGAGCCAACGTCCGGATCACAGCCTCCTCTAAATAGCGCAAATATTGATGAATATCTGTAAAAAATTGCTCGAGGTCAAGGATCGGATACATAACTAACTGACCTGGACCATGATAAGTGATATCTCCTCCCCGATTGATTTTATAAAACTGCGCATCTATTTGCTGCAAGTGTGCTTCGTCGAGCAATAAATTTTCAAAAGCACCACTTTTGCCTAAAGTATAAACATGCGGATGCTCACAAAATAACAAATACTGTTGAGGCACAACAGCTGTTTCATTTTTGCGATTGGAAATCTTGCAATCAACAGCCGTTTTGAGCAATTCCTCTTGAAGATCCCAAGCTTGTTTGTAATCGATGCGTCCTAAATCTCGGACACGCACCATTGGGCGTTGTTGCATTAGCGTAATACATTTACATGCCCAACAAGACTTCGGGTCACCATTTTGTTATCCGTATAAATGATCTTCCAGTTGTATAGACCAAGTTGTACATCGCGCTTGCCCTTGTAACGGCCATCCCAGCCTTCGGCCGCATTGTCGGTTTCATACACCACATTGCCCCAGCGGTTGTAGATCTGTAACTGGTAGGATTCAATGATGTCGGGGTTCGAGAACACCGGCAAAAAGACATCATTGACACCGTCTCCATCGATTGTAATCGTGTTGGGGATGTACACATTCAATAACTCAATGAGC
>JALRJE010000057.1 GCA_023268965.1 Crocinitomicaceae bacterium | reverse complement strand
TCAGCTGGTTTACCTTCTTGGATGGCCAATTCTTTACCCACTTCGATTTCGCGCTCAATTGTACGCTCATCGACACCATTTTTGTCGATGGCAATTGGAGCCATTGCGGCAACTTGCATGGCAACTTGACGACCTGCTTCGGCAACTTCTTCTCCAGAAAGGGTCAAGCCAACAAGTGTCGCTAATTGGTTACCAGGATGGTTGTAGGCAACAACGTTTTCAGCACGAACAACTGCATATGCAGAAAGATCGAGTTTTTCGCCAATAACCCCAACTTGTTCTGTGATTTTGTCTTCCACAGAAAGTCTGTTATCATATGCAAGTGCTTTTAATTCTTCAGCAGTTTCAGGAAGTTTACTTAGTGCGATGTCAACTAAAGATTGAACAAACGAAACGAATCCGTCGTTTTTGGCAACGAAGTCTGTTTCACAGTTGAGCGTTAAAATGACACCAGCTTTGCTGTCAGCAGTTGCTTGTGCCATGATTAGACCTTCTTTAGCGTCATTGCCACCGCGTTTTGCAGCAATTTTTTGACCTTTTTTACGAAGAATATCGATGGCAGTTTCGAAGTCACCATTGGCTTCTACCAAGGCGTTTTTACAATCCATCATACCAGCACCTGTCTGTTGGCGCAATTTGTTTACATCTGCAGCTGTGATAGCCATTTTATAAAAGTTTATTGGTGAATTATTCAGCGCTTTTAGAAGCCTCCTTAGTTACAACTTCGGCTGGTGCCTCAGTTACGACTTCGGCTGGTGCCTCAGCTACAACCTCAGCAGGAGCTTCGTCTTTGTCGGTAGCTTTCAAATTTTTACGATCTTCTAAACCTTCTTTGATGGCGCCGCAAATGGCGTCTAGGATCAAGGTGATAGATTTAGTTGCATCGTCGTTGGCAGGGATAGGGAAATCAACCAATTTAGGATTGGAGTTTGTATCTACCATGGCGAACGTAGGGATATTCAAACGACGTGCTTCTGCAAGGGCAATGTGCTCCTTGAGGATGTCGACGATGAAAATGGCTGCAGGTTGACGCGTCATGTCTGCAATGGAACCGAAGTTCTTCTCGAGTTTTTCGCGCTGACGGCTTTTAAAGAGTTTTTCACGCTTGTTGAGGGTGTCCCATGTTCCGTCTGATTTCATTTTGTCGATGAGTGACATTTTGCGAATCGACTTACGTGTGGTTTGGAAGTTGGTTAACATACCCCCAGACCAACGCTCTGTTACGAACGGCATATTGACTGCTGCTACGCGTTCAGAAACGATATCCTTGGCTTGTTTCTTCGTTGCTACGAAAAGTACTTTTTTACCAGATTTAGCAATTTGCTTCATTGCAGCGCATGCGTGATCTAGGTGTAAGATTGTTTTGTTGAGGTCAATGATATGAATCCCTTTCTTCTCTTCGAAGATATAAGGAGCCATTGCCGGGTTCCACTTGCGCTTGAGGTGACCAAAGTGTACACCGGCGTCTAGTAGGGTTTCAAAAGTTAATTTAGACATATTTTGTTTTGTTTACGTTCCTAATTAAATTACCAACATTGGAGGGGCCGTAAAGGCAGGTGCTCCAACGCTTGGATGCTAAACAGTCTAGTAGGCGAATTAACGCTTGGAGAACTGGAATTTCTTTCTTGCTTTTGGTTGACCTGGTTTCTTACGCTCAACCATTCGTGGGTCGCGCGTCATGAGGCCTTCTACTTTGAGCATTGGTTTGTAGTCTGCAGATATTTCTACAAGTGCGCGGGAGATACCCAAGCGAACTGCTTCTGCCTGACCGTTGATACCACCACCAACAACGTTTACTTTGATGTCGTACTGACCAGCTGTACCGGTTAGTGCAAACGGTTGGTGAACTTTGGCTTGAAGAAAGTCAATCGGAAAAAACTCGGTCATCTCGCGTTTGTTGATGGAGATTTTGCCATTTCCTTTTGTTAAATAAACGCGGGCTACCGCTGTTTTTCTTCTTCCTAGTGCATTAATGACTTCCATACTTATTATTTGAGGGTATCAAGATTCAATAATTCAGGTTGCTGTGCTTCGTGGTTGTGAGCAGCACCTTTATATACTTTAAGGTTGGTGTAAAGTTTGCGACCAAGTGTGTTCTTTGGAAGCATGCCTTTAATTGCTTTTTCGATGAGGCGCTCAGGATGGTTTTTGAGCATGCTCTCAGCAGATGTAAAACGCTGACCTCCAGGGTAACCAGAGAAACGGACGTATTCTTTATTTTGGAGTTTGGTGCCCGAAAAGGCGATTTTCTCCGCATTGATAACGATCACATTGTCACCACAGTCTGCATGGGGTGTGTAACAGGTTTTATATTTTCCTCGGATGACTTTGGCAACTTTACTTGCCAAACGTCCGACGGTTTGACCTTCAGCATCCACAACAAACCATTTTTTATCGGCAGTTTCGGTATTACCAGCTAACGTTCTGTAACTTAATGTGTTCACGGTTCTTTCTATTAAATAAAAAACTTAATTACCCTAAATTTAGGGGTGCAAAGATACAACTATTGTGTTTATTTACAAACGAAAAGCAGAAAAAATATGAGATTATTTTGCTTTAAAGGCTGAAATTGCGTTTCTGGTAAATTCACTTAAGACCAAACGCCCGCTGATAGCTGCTCTTTGAAGAAGCAGTTCATCCCAGTTTTCAGTACCTTGCCAGAAGATTTTTTTAAGTTCGTGCATGGCTTCAGGGTTGGATTGTGCTAGCTTGGTACTGAGCGTTTGAATGGCGCTATCTAAAAGCTGTTCATCTTCGAAAATTTCAGTGTAGAGGCCTTTTTCTTTGGCCCATTGTGCACTGCGCCATTCGGAGGCGTTAATGGCCAGCTCACTCATGGCAGACAGGCCAATTTTTCTTTCTACTGCAGGCCCAACTACAAAAGGTCCGATACCTACAGCGAGTTCAGATAGCTTCACATCTGCCTTGGTGGTGGCCAAACAGTAGTCAGTAGCTGAGGCCAGACCCACGCCTCCGCCAACTGCCCGTCCTTGAACGCGTCCGATGATCAGTTTTGGTGCTTTTCTACAGGCGTTGATCACTTTGGCGAAGCCCGAAAAAAATTCAAGGCCTGCGTCTAGGTCTTGGATGCTGATGAGTTCGTCAAAACTGGCTCCAGCGCAAAAAGCTTTACTTCCTTGCGATTGGAGCACCAAAACTTTGGTGCGTTCATCGGCGGCCATTTCTGTAATGGTATCTGCTAAAGTTTGAAGGATATGACCAGGCAAAGCATTGCTCATTGGGTGCCCAAAAGTGATGATTCCGATGCCTGATTCGGTTATTTCGGTTAAAACAAAACCGTTGTTGTGTGGTGCGTCCATTCTTATTTTAAAGTAAAGCTGTCTGTTCCGATTAATGCGCCATCACAATAAATTCTGACTTTGTAAGCGCCTTTGGCTGCAGCTTCTCCTTTGAGCTCATAGTATATGGTGAGGTCGAGCGCTTGGTTTTGATAATCTACCTCTTTGCGTTGAGAATAAGCCACTGTTCCACTTTCTGTTTCGGTTACAAAATTACTGCTGCCTTGTAGAATATCTCCATTTGGTGCAATAATTTGAAGATAAACGCTCTTACGGCCAGCAGCAGCGAGGGGGTTTTCTGATAGTGTAAAGCTACTGCGAAATTGCACGGCATTTTTAGCGCGGTCAGTGACATCCATTGAATTATTGAGGCGCTGTTTGAGCGCTTCGGATTGAATGCCATAGGCTTGTAATTTGCTTCCTTTTTTAACTTGTTGTTGCGATTCTTCAGCTTGCTTGCGATAGGTATCTCTTTCATTGGTGGTGGTGGATAGCTTTACATTGGTCTCTTCTAAACGGCTTCCTAAATCGATATTTAAGGTGTTCAATGAATCGATGGTGCGTGCATAGCTGCGCATAATCGAGCGCAGTGTTTCATTTTCTTTTCGGGCTTTGACTAATTCTCGAGCGGTCATTTTAGATTGGTCGAGTTTTTGCAATAAAGAGGTAATTTGTGCTTTTTGGGCGTTGAGGCTATCGGCTTTAGAAGCATCTTTTTCGATGAGTTTGTTGTAGTTCCGAAGCATTTGTTGTAGGTCTTGCTTGAGGTCTTGTTTCATGCTACCAGTGTAGCCAGAAAGCGCCGCTTCCATATCGGCCATATCGGAAAGCAAGGCTGAATTTTTGTTGTTACAGGTGTTAAGTGCTGCGCGCTGTCTTGACCAAGCGAGTGTGAGCCCTGCTAGCCCTGCTAATAAAATAAAGATAAAAATGAAATAAAAGCTATTCGATTTTTGCGGTGTTTGAGGTTGTGTTTCCATACAATGGTTAATTTGTCAATCAAAAATACAAAAGAAATTCTTGCAATTAGCCTGAGCAATAAACTATTGATGCAGTTGCCAGCAGACTTCTTTAGTGAAGCGCAAAATACTGTCGGGGCCAACTGCAGTAAAACGCGCATCACTGCTAGCCGGGTAGGCCCCGCCGTGGTGCATGGCTTCTGTGACACTCACGCCTGTGGGCACCCCATTGATAATTGCTCTGCCTACTTTTTCCTCTATGAATTGAGTGAGGACTGGATGTATATCGAGGGTGTTGTTTGTAAAAATACTGATGGTGAGTTGGCCATTCATTTTTTCAAAGAGGGGTTGTAGTACATTTTCATTTTCAAAAGGACTCAATACAGCGAAGGGGCCGAAAACTTCCTCTAATAAGGTGGACTCTCCTAGGAGTTGCTCTAGGGTTGTTTGGGCAATTCCCCAAAGTCCTTTAAGCCCGTCTTGGTTTGCATTTGATTGATAGGGCTTTACTCCTTTTACTTGAAATACTTGCCGTTTACGCGCCTCAAATTTTTGATAAATATCGGGGTGTAACATCGGGACGGCAATTTGGGTTGCGAGGGCACCGAATAGCAACTTTTTAAAGGTTTCAAAATGCTTGGCATCCACGAGCAAAAGCCCAGGCTTGGTACAAAATTGACCGGCATCTGTGCAAATGGAGCGCGCTAATTGCTGTGCAATTGTTTCAATTTGACCGATTTGAAGATCTGAACAAATGACTACAGGATTCAGACTACCCATTTCTGCAAAAACTGGAATTGGTCGAGGACGTTGTGCGGCGAGGTCCATGAGTGCACGGCCACCTTTGATGCTACCTGTAAAACCAATGGCCTGTATTTGAGGATGCTGTGCAAAAGTAGTAGCCCAATTATAGGTATTGTCAATTACATGACTAAAAATGCGGTCTGGAAGATTTAATTCTTGCAGTGCGCGCTTCATGCAGTTGGCCACAGCCAGGCTGGTGCCTACGTGCATGGGGTGCGCCTTGACCACTACACAACAACCTGCAGCTAAAGCGGCGGTGGTATCTCCACCCATTGTGGAATAAGCAAGCGGAAAATTTGAGGAGCCCAAAACCAATACTGGGCCTAAGGCCTTGCGCTTTTTGAGTAGGGTTTTGTTTTCAAGAGGGAGTTTATTTTGCTTTTGCCATGAAATTTGTTGGATGTGTTCGGCAAAGACGAAGATCGTATTTGTGAGTCGGGCAAATTCCGTTTCAAATCTCTCTTTGGAGAGCCCACTTTCTTTACAGTAGACCTCTTGTAGGTCTAATTTATCTTGTTGTAAATAAGAGACGATCCGAAGCAATAGTGCTGCCCTTTGGTTTGGCGTGGTTGTCCTGAAAAGCGTCTGGGCTTCTTGAATGTTATTTTCCCAATCTTGTAAGAAGGAAGGAGGCGTTGGGAAATATAATTGGGTATCCCAAGTGTTGAGGGCGGCTTGAAAGGTTCTGAAACCTTTTGGCATTTGCTTAAACTTCAGTGAGCTCAAAATGATAGCTCTCCATAATTTGGTTGGCTAACATTTTTTTGCAGGCGGTATCTACCATTTGTTCTGCTTCTGCCTTGTTGGTAGCTTCTAAAAAAAGGCGAATGTGTTTGCCAATACGAACGCCACTAATTTGGGCAAGCCCGATGTTTTTCATGGAGTTGGTGACGGCTTTTCCTTGTGGATCTAAAAGTGCGTCTAGGGGCATGACGTCGATTTCAGCTTTGAATTTCATGTTGTTTGAATTGAAAATTTTCAATGATGGATAAAATCAGGTACAAAATTATAATTATTGGAATGGCCCAAACCAAAAAAAGTGGAATACTTATCAACGAAATAAGAAGTAAAATGTACCGGTATTGGTTGCCGCGCCATTCATAATTTTTGAATTTGAGCGCTATTAAAGGCAATTCTACAATCATCAAAATAGAGAATAATGCAGAAATTATACTGAGGCTGTAGCAATCAAAGATGGTGTAGATGAAGGTAGATTGATGACTCCAATTTGGCAGTTCGAACCAAAAATAGAGTGGAAAAAAGGCAAAGAAAATGGTTGCTGTCGGTGTTGGTACGCCTATAAACCTATCGGTCTGCCGTTCGTCGATATTGAATTTAGCCAAGCGAAACAATGCAAAGAATGGAATGATGAGTGCTGCGAAGGGTAAATACTGAATAGAAGCATTATAGGTGTTATTGCGCCCGTAAAAAAAGGCGGCTTTCCAGTCGATGAGTTGTGCCACAACGTATTCTTGAGTTACTCCGCCATAACTTTGGATTCCTTCGGCATTTTTCATTAGGCCAGAGGGGTCTATGCCAATAATGATCATGACAAACATAAATAGACCCGGTGCAACGCCAAAACTGACCATATCAGCCAATGAATCGAGTTGTTTGCCGAGGAGGCCGTTTGTTTTGGTATAGCGCGCTACAAAACCATCCAAGAAATCGAGCACGGCAGCTATGGCCAAGGCATAAATTGCCCAGTCTAGCCGACCGCTCAGGCTAAAAATAATAGAACAAATGCCACCAAGCAGGTTCAAAGAGGTGAGGAGATTGGCCAAACCAAACATGTGTGTGTTTTTTGTAAAAGTACCTATTAAACACAATTTTTTATGCAATTTTGAGTTTTTGTAGCATGTTTTCAATCAAAACCACTTTCTTCTTTACATTATTTGGTCTTGTTACGGCATATGCCCAAGATTTTAATCCGAAGTATGCCAATGAATTTCTAAATATGGGCGTAGGTGCGGATGCACTCGGAATGGGCTCAGCAGTGGTTGCGGACGCAAAAGGCCTCACCGCAGGTGTTTGGAATCCGGCAGGCTTGCTGCAACAAAAGCAAACCACAGAAATCGGGCTCATGCATGCCTCCTATTTTGGCGGTTTGGCCTCTTTTGATCATATCGGAGTTTCTCGGCGCGTGGGCGCGCAAACGGTGGTGGCTATCAATGTGCTGCGTTTGGGTGTAGATAACATCTACAACACCACCCAATTGATCGATAACCAAGGGAACATTGACTACAGCCAATTGCAGACTTTTAATAGTGCGGATTACGCCATTATTGGCTCGTTGGCCAAACCCACCCGAGTTGCGCATCTCACCATGGGGGTAAGTGCAAAGGTTTTGTATCGCCATATTGGCAATTTTGCGAAAGCTTATGGTTTTGGTTTTGATGCAGGGCTCCAATACAGCCCCAGTAAGTTTTGGTCTGCCGGTTTGAATTTCCGCGATGCAACAAGCACGTTTAGTGCCTGGACCTACAACCTGAGCCCAGAAATGGAGGCAACTTTTTTGCAAACCAATAATTCTTTGCCTCAAAATGGCATCGAACAAATGTTGCCAAGGTTGGTCTTAGGTATTGCAGGTAAACTACCGCTCAAAAGTGAAAAATACCAGCTTGGTGGCCAACTCAACACAGAATTAACCACAGACGGCCCGCGCAATACCCTACTTTCGGGCAAGGTATTTTCTTTGGATCCAAGAATAGGGTTATATTTAACTTACGATAACAAACTAACGCTGCGTACTGGCCTTTCACAATTTCAATACTTTACGGACTTTGAAGCCAAAGAAAGCCTGGCATTTCAGCCACATTTAGGCGCAGGAGTCTTACTTCAAAACTGGACGATCGATTATGCGTTTACGCGTTTAGGTTTGGGTGGCGAGGGCTATTTTACGCATTTGTTCTCGCTCAAATGGGCGTTTTCAGCGAAAAGCTGATCAGAAAAATTTACAACTGAAAATCGCGGTGTCGTCGATGTAAGGGAGTTTTCCTTTCCAATCTTCGAGTTTGGAGAAAATAATGTTGTTCATGTCTTCCATTTTTAGGGTAGAAAATGACCGCACATGCTTAATGAGTTGTTCCACCCCAAAAGGAGTTCCCTTTTCATTTTCGAGTTCCACCACGCCATCTGTAAAAAGCACCATTGTAGATTTGGCCTGCATTTGCATTTTCCCAACTTGTACAAATGGCAGCTCGTCGAGCATGCCTAGTCCAATAGAGCCTTCCGTTAATAGAGTCGTATTTTTTCCACTAATAATGAAGGGTTGGTTATGCCCTGCGTTCACATAATGCAATTGACGTGTGTAGGCATTGTAATGGGCAATAAAGAACGTGATGAATTTTTCACCTTTGGCATTTTTCATCACCAATTTATTGAGCTCTTCCATTAAAAATGTCATTTCAAATCGTTGGTACTTGAAAAGTGTTCTGATTGTTGCCTGAAAATTGGCCATGAGTAGCGCCGCCGTAATACCCTTTCCACTGACGTCGCCAATGCAAATAATGTATTCTTCGTCGCCGAGTGGGATAAAATCATAGAAGTCGCCACCTACGGCATGTCGTGGGATGTAGCGTCCAGAAATATCCATTTTTTTGTTGGAGGGCAGGTCCTGAGGAAACAGTAATTTTTGCATTTCTGAGGCAAGCTCGAGCTCCTTAGAAATCTGCTCCTTGATGGCATTTTGTGCACTCAACTTTTGATTTTCGAGTGCAACACATAAAATATTGGTCAGGGTATGCGCAAAAGAAAAATGTTCAGGTTCTAAGGATTCAGTGTTGCTGTGGGTCGATAACAGTAGATAGGCCAGTGCTTGCTCTTGGTGGTAGATGGGGATCACTGCCTGAAAATCTTGGAGCACCGTGCTTTTTGACGATGCAACGAGTGTGATCTCTTTGAAGCGCCCTAATTCGGTCATGACTTCGTTGAGGTTCATTTTGATTTTATAACCACTCTTAATGGGTGCTAAATCTCCTTGAGTGAAGATCAAAAGAAATCGGTTAAAGTGTAGTTGCTCTTTGAGAATGAAGGTAAAAATTCGGTATAAGTGTTCAACCGCTAAATTTGCATTAATAGCGTTGGTGAGCTCGAGTATAGAGTGCAAACGGTTGTCTTTGAGTTCAAGGTGAGCTAATGCTGAAGTTTGCCGATGTTGCATAGATGTGCCGTAGGTTACAAATGTAAAAGCTTTACATCTAGGGTAAATTGTATCGGACAATAACTTATGAAAGTAGCGTTGTTCAAAGTGAAGCCAAGATTTTCCAATAAATCCTAAAAAATCTTGTTTTTCAAGAAGAAATACCTATCTTTGCATTCCATTTTCGAAAAGTAATACAAATGAAAAAAGAGATCCATCCTTCAGATTACCGTTTAGTAGTGTTCAAAGACATGTCTAACGACTACGCGTTCATCTGTCCTTCTTGTGCTGAAACCAAAGAAACCATCTCTTGGGAAGACGGCAACGAGTATCCTTTAGTGAAGCTCGATATCTCGCACAAATCTCACCCATTCTTCACCGGCATCGCACAATTTGTGGATACGGCAGGTCGTATCGACAAATTCAAGAACCGTTACGGTCGTCACATGAAATAATATTCCATTGACCCCATTATATACTAAAGGCTCCAATTTGGAGCCTTTTTTCGTATCTATCCTTTTTGTTCCGTAAGAAATTTGGCTTCCGCCCGAGAAAGTCTGTCATTCATAGCCAGCCCAAGACCATAGTCTGGAAAGGACTCCACATATATTTTTTGAACACCTAATGCATCTGCCTTGTGCAGCGTTGCATATAAATTTCGCGCCGCTTCTAAGAGCGTACCTTTTTCACTTAAAATCAGGTGCGGCCCTTTGATGTGCTTATTTATACCAATGGTAATTTGCAGGGCAGTTAGGGATTCATTGGAAGGTTTGAATCCTAAAAACAAGGGGGTGTGTGTTGCGTAGTGATGTTTGACCATTCCACTTGTAAGCACACCATTGTGTTCATGCACTTTTGAGTCTGGGCTATAACCTAATATGTTGGCCAGTGCTTCTGTGGTGATGCTCCCATGTCTGTAGATAAGCACCCGCTCGTTTTCTAGGCCAATAATCGTAGATTCTAATCCTTCCGAACATGGACCGCCATCGAGAATGTAAGGGATGCGATCATGGAGTTGTTCAAAAACATGCGCGGCGGTTGTTGGGCTGAGTTGGCCATATAGATTGGCGCTCGGCGCAGCAATCGGCCTCTCAAGCGCTCGCAAGAGTTCTTGAAGAAATGGGTGCTTCGGAAAGCGAATGGCTACCGTTTCTTGCCCACCGGTGATGAGTGGGCTCACCAAACTGCTTTTTTGGACAATAAATGTAAGTGGCCCGGGGCAAAATACTTGGCGCAATTGTTCGAATACTTCAGGAAAAGTATCAATGTAAGGTAGTGCTTGTTCAAGCGTTGCAAAATGCAGGATTAGTGGGTTGTTTGTCGGACGACCTTTTGCCTTAAAAATATCGAGTACTGCGTCGTCATTATTGGCATCGGCGGCCAAACCATAGACGGTTTCGGTTGGGATTGCGACGGTTTTTCCACTTTGAATCAAAGTGAGCGCTTTTTTGAGGTTGGTACCAATCTCTGTGTTCATAAGACAAATTTAGGTTCTTATTTGATAGAAAAGGTTTTGTTTGATCATTTAGCATTTTTTTCTAAAAAAAATGCCGTTCTCATCGAAGAAATCAATTTTGCGCTTAACTTTGTGTAGAATAATTCTAAATAAGATGCAAATCATTCTCGCCGATAGCAATGAACTGATCCGTTTGGGTTTAAGAACAATCTTAAATTCTCAATCCGACATCAGTATAGTTGGCGAAGCCAAAAACCATGAAGAGCTTATGGCACAGCTCAAAACCTTTGGCGCCGATGTCGTTCTGATCGACTTTACCGCTCATGGTTTCAGCATTGACACTGTTCCCAAAGCACTTTCTAAGTATAAAGCACTTCGTTTTGTTGCCTTGACAGAAGCGCAGCACGCACCTATCCTTATCGACGCGCTCAAATCAGGTGTTACGAGCTATGTAAAAAAAGATTGTGAGCTCACTGAAATCATTGATGCCGTCAAAGAAACAGCAAATGGCAAACAGTTCTTTTGCGGCCAAATTCTAGAAACAATTCAAAAATCAAATATAGATCTCGACGAGCTCAACACCGAAGACTTCAATTGTGGTCCGGTGGTTTTGTCCGAAAGAGAGAACGAAATCATTACCCTTATTGCCGAAGGTCAAACCAATGAGCAAATCGCCGATATGCTTTTCTTGAGCAAACATACCGTCAATACCCATCGCAAAAATATCATGGCCAAACTCGGTGTCAAGAATACCGCCGGAATCGTCATGTATGCCGTAAAAACCAGTTTGGTATCTCCAAACAGATTCTTGTTTGCGCCTAGTCTAGCTTAAGACTTCAGAAAGTCATTATGCCTAAAAGGCGATGCTAAATTTCAGATTGAATAACCGTTGTGTAAGGTAATTTGGCACGGAGTAAAATTTACCCTGTACGTCTTGTATCCACTGCTTTGATAGCACATTATTGACCCCAAGGATATTGAAAATTTCTAGTGAAATGAGCGCCTGATTCAGTGCGCTCCTACCTTTTTTACCTTGTCTGAGTTCGGTTTTTCCGTGCAGCAAATCATAGGATAATCCGAGGTCTACACGGAAGTACGAACGCATGCGAAGGGTGTCTTTGTAGCGGGTAAAATCTGGCGGGCCGTAAGGTAGACGAGCACCGTATTGTAGGCCCATTTGTACTTTAAAGGCTTCGTATCCTGGCATTTGGTCTTGCACTAGTGCTCCGAAGGTAAGCCATTGGTCGGTTGGCCGCGGAATAAATCCGGGTAGAATAACGGCTGAATCTACTACGGTTTGGTCTTCGCTGTAACCAAAAATAATACGTTCTCCAGCTGCATTAAAATACTTTGTGTAGGTATCGCCAATGATGTCTTCTTTTGTGGATAACAAGCCCAATTTAAAGAAGGACTGTATTCCTTCTACAAACTCTCCATGTACATTAATATCTAAGCCATAAGCGTAGCCAACGGCATTGTTATTGGCATAGTAGCGGGTGCGTACATTTTCGATTTCGTAGGGGTTGAGGTCCCAAAGGTATTTGTAATAAAGTTCTGTATTGAGTTTAAATGGGGTTTGGCGGCCCCACATTTGAAATAAAAATTCGGATCCGGCTACGATGTGCAAAGATTTTTGTGCCTGTACCCCAAGGGCTAGCTGGCCGTCAAAGGTCCGGAATTCTCTGTAGAGCGGTGGTTGGTAGTACAGCCCTGTCGAAAACTTAAAAAGCAAGCCTCGGCGCACCGCCTTGCCGTTTTGCCACATGTACGCTGCGGGTGCGTAAGAAAAACTGAGGCGTGGCGTAAAGTAAGGTTCTTTATTGATGCTCGTATAGCCGCCGCGCAGTCCGAGTTGAAAATTAAGTCTGCGGGTCGAGATATCGAGGGTATCGGTCCATGTTACTTTGCGCCCTTCAACTTTGTAAACGCCAGTGACCATTTTATTGCGCTGCACCCTTGTCCAGGAATTGGACCATTGCACAAATGCGGTGCTACGATAGCCATCCAAAGAAAGGTTTCCTTTGATGGTTTCGAACAAAACAATTGAATCGGGTTGTGTTTGCGGTAGGCTGTAGCCCGAAGAGTCGATGAGGCGCCACTCGCTGAGTTGGTCTTTGAAGTGGTCGGCTTGCAACTGAAAACCCCATGAAATTTCGTTGTAGCGTTTGCGGTTTTTATTGACATCGGTAAATCCGTCTTCAATTAAGTAGCTACCGTTGTGGTACACCGAAAAAATTTCAGCGCGCAAGCGATTGCGGCCATGATTGAGAAAGCCGCCCACTCCAAGTGTGGCTATAGAGTCTCCAAATTCTTCTTTAGACGGATCGGATTCGAGCTCATTGATAAAGTATTGTCCTAAGATATCAAAGTATTCGCGCTCATCGGATTGAAATGCCGAGGCGTAAAAATCGAGTTTGAGCTGATCTTTGGCGTATTTGAGGGAGGTGCCACCCATGAGTGTCTGAAAGTTTGAGTTTTCTTGGCCTTCAAAATAAATCATGAGGCGGTAGGCTTCGTTGGCGGTTCCGAAATCGGACTGCGCTGTTTGGGGTGCAAAGCGGTAAGCGTTGGTCGAGAAGTGCCCGAGAAAACTCCAGGTCCAGTATTCATTGAGTTGGTAGTTGGTGAGTATTTGTGCATCGGCAAATACCGGGTTGTAGGCGCCTTTGGTGGGCAGCGTATTGAGAAAGTAGCCATTTGAACGGTAGCGCGCACCAACTAAAAAATTAAAGCGTTGACTTATGGCTTCTTCAACATGTGCCTCAACGCCGAGTAAGGAGGCCATAGCAGAAGCATGAAATGCGTCAGGGGTTTTGTAGGCGATATCGAGCACCGAACTGAGGCGATCGCCATAACTGGCTGCAAAACCGCCGGCACTAAATCGAACGTCCTCGACCAAAGAAGAATGAATAAAGCTCATGCCTTCTTGCTGCCCACTGCGGGTTAAAAAAGGCCGAAATACTTGAAAACCATTGACGTAAACCAAGTTTTCGTCGTAGTTGCCACCCCGAACATTGTAGTTGGAGGTGAGTTCGTTATTGGAGGTTGCTGCAGTAGTGAGGGTTAGGGTTCGTTCCAAACCAACAATTCCTTTTAAATTGAGCTGCGGAAGCTTTTCAATTTCAAAAGGGTTTTGACCTTCTTGACGCACGACTACACCACGGTTATCCTGAATAGCAAAATTTTGATCCGGTAGCTCTTGGCGTATTTTGTTGTCTTTAATGAGGGTGTTGAAGGTGAGTTCTGTTCCTTCAAAAAAATAGTGTAATTCGATCAATTGCCCTACTTGGACGTTCTGAAAAGCGTAATAACCTTGTTGATCCGTGGTTGTTTCAGCTGGTATGATTACCGAGCGGTTGTCGATCACCTTTAATTGAATTTGAGCACCAACTGCAGCTTGCTTTCCTTTGACGTAGCAATGCCCAAACACGGTAATTTGTTGAGCAAAGAAAAGCAAGGGAGCGGACAGAAAGAAAACAAGTAAAAGCTGCTTCATTGCTACAAAGTTACAATCCTTAACGTGCATTTGTGCGCTTTATTTGGTTTTCGCTCATTTTCATGTCTTGGAAGTTTCGCTTACATTTGCTTTATGTTGTCTTCAGATAAAATTATTATAGGCCGCAGAGAACTCGCGGCATTGCCTGACTTCGGTTTAGAACAAGTGAAGGTAAAGGTAGACTCAGGTGCCTACACTTCTAGTATACACGTGACTTCATGCTTTGAAAAAGCGGGTCAACTCCATGTCGTATTTCTCGACAATAAACACCCTGGCTTTACAGGCCAAGAGATGCACTTTAAAAAGTTCAGAATAAAAAAAGTCAAGAGCAGCAATGGAGAAGTTCAAGAGCGGTATTTTGTATTCGGAACAATGATAATTGCGGGTCTTTCGATTCAAACAGAATTCTCTTTAACCGTAAGAAAAGGAATGCGCTACCCGATTTTGTTGGGCCGCAAAATTCTCAACAAATATTTTCTCATCGACACAAGTCAAAAATATCTTTATCTCCCAATCTCGATTACAGCATGAAAATTGCCATTCTCTCCAGAAACCCCCATTTGTACTCGACCCGAAGGTTAGTCGAAGCAGCAGAAGCAGCAGGCCACGAAGCGCACGTTATAGACCACCTCAAATGCAACATTGAAATCGAACAAACTGGCCCGGCTCTTTATTACCAAAACCATTATCTCAAAGGCTTTGATGCGGTTATTCCTCGAATCGGGGCCTCTGTAACTTTTTATGGTACGGCGGTGGTGCGTCAGTTTGAAATGATGAACGTTTTTACAGCCGTGGGTTCTAGAGGAATCATACATTCCCGAGATAAACTCCGTTGCTTACAAGTTCTTTCCAAAGAAGGTATCGGTTTGCCTAAAACGGTTTTTACCAATTACTCGAAAGATGTCAAACACGTGGTAAAAAGCGCAGGAGGTGCACCGGTTGTGCTCAAGTTACTTGAGGGCACCCAAGGTTTGGGAGTTGTTTTGGCTGAAAACCTGAACGCCGCGCAGTCGGTACTCGAAGCCTTTAACGGCCTCAAGGCACGTGTAATTGTTCAGGAGTTTATCCGTGAAGCCAAAGGCGCCGATATTCGGGCATTTGTTGTGGACGGAGAGGTAGTAGGCGCCATGAAGCGCCAGGGTTTACCCGGTGAGTTTAGGTCAAATTTGCACCGCGGCGGGAGTTCTCAAGCCATTGAACTCAGTACGGAAGAAAAATACACTGCTATTTTGGCCGCAAAGGCCGTTGGTTTGGGCATTGCAGGTGTTGATCTTTTGCAATCTGAGCGCGGCCCTTTGGTTCTAGAGGTCAATTCTTCTCCTGGGCTAGAAGGCATTGAACAAACCACCCAAAATGACATAGCGGGTAAAATTATCGCTTATATCGAAAGAAATGTCAAGCGCTAGAAAGACCATACACAAAAAAATGATGATCCTCGGGCAAGAAATTTTGCCGGGCAAGGCAGTGCAGCTGAATTTAGAGGTGGCGCACTTACATACGCGCACACCAATTCAGATTCCCGTTCTCGTAGAACGCGCCAAGGAAGATGGCCCAACCGTATTGGTTATGGCAGGCCTC
>JALRJE010000117.1 GCA_023268965.1 Crocinitomicaceae bacterium | reverse complement strand
GTGTTGAGCGAGGTGGCGTCGAAGAGGCTGCTGGGTACCACGCGTTTTCCTCTGGAAAGGCCGTACTCCCTCAGCCGCCTGGCAAGCAGTGAATCCTCATTGATCATTCCAAGTAAAGCATTGGCAAGGGTTTCTGGGATTTCGAATTCCATTTGCTCTTTTTAATCTCTTATAAGCTAGACCGTAAAGTTTAGGAAAACAGCCGTGGGCTCGGGGTTATCGTCGTCTACTTTGCCACCCAGTTGCCCGCATGGCGACCGGACTGAAGCAGGAGGTACTCTGGATAGCTGTAAATAGGAAGGCCTAACTCTTTTGCTGCGTGCAGTTCAGGGTTATCAGCACGAGCATGCATCCCGAGAATAACCGCTGCTAAACCACTGTGAATACGGTTAGCATCCCAACCGAGTTGCTGCGGTAAAATACCTTGTTTTTGCAGCCTAGAAAGGGAAGGTTCAAAGATTTCATCGTCTGAACCTGACACTTGTATTCCTTTTCTCGAAAGAGCGATGGCGAGATTGTGCATGGCGCTTCCACCTATGGCGATAAAATGTACTTGCATTGGCTTACTTTTTGAGGACGTTAGCGCCGCTTGAGTCATTGAACCAAACATATTCAGTACTCACTTGCCCGTCTCTTGTAAAATAAGTTTTGCCATTTTCATCGGTGGTTTGCTCATAAACTACCCCGTATCCGTTTGAATCAACAACTACTCTTCTGATGATTACCTTAATGACATACCCCTCTCTATTTTTGATTTGATAGGTCTTTTCAGTAAAGGAGTTGGGGGGAAATAAGACACCGTCTTCATCGCGGAGGTAATTTGGAGCGGTTTTGAGCGAAACAGCAGAAGCAGCAGTTTGCTGAATTTTTTCAAATTGTACTTGACCTCCTACAGTGGCGGCCTCTTGTTGCTGCTGTTTGGTCATTGTAACCTCTTGCGCGCGGGCATTCGCAGCCGTCATGTTTTGCTCCGCTACAATTTTTTCTTGTTGATCTTGGAGCTCCAAAACGTTCTGGAATTCATTCAGTCTTTTGAGTTCTGCTTCTTGGCGCTGATCAGAAAGCTTTTTATCCGTCTGATTTTGATGGTCCTTGGCATCCTTCCATTCGCTAAGATTCTCGGTATTTTCTTGTTGTCGGGCTGCTGCTGCTGCCTCTCGATTTTGAAGCGCAACTTCATATTCTTGGGTATTTTGAATTTTGTCGGCTTGCAAAATAGCTTGGCTATCGGCGTATTGTTTGGCAGAGAGCTCGCGTTGGGAACGCGTCATTTCGAGCTGGGTATTGGTTTCAAAAGAACCCACTTGTGCGCTTTGTCGGGCAAAATAATTTTGATAATCTACTTCAGTTTTGATTTCTTGTTGGATTCTGTAAGGTGCTTCTTGCTTGGCCTCTCTTGTGATTTGCAGGTCATTAAAAACCATCGTATTCTCTTTACCTACCGGTTCTCCTGGCGCAGTAAGGCGGATACCAGTAGGTTCTGCAGGGACATCGGGTTTGACCTGAACTGCCTGAACAGGCTTCAGAATTTGTTTAAGCGAGTCGATGCTTTTTTGCAGTGCGGAAATCTCCACCGCATTCAGATACTGCTGCTGCACTAGGGCCTGAGCATGGACTTTTTCAAGCGCACCTAAGGCCATTGTGTTTTCTTTGCTTTTTGTGATCCGATATGCTTCTTTTCTGTCCGCGTAGAATTTCTCCATGGTAGCAATCTTTTCTTTGAGTGCCAAAACCTCGGGCTCATTCTGCCGGCTTTTCATGGGGTCAGAATTTAAAATTGATTTGGCCGTGCCGTAAAACATGGGGCCTTTCAAGAAATTTTCATTTGCTTTGGCAAGCTGATTTTGGTACACCTGAGACATCGAATTGATTCCTTCGGTAACACGCAAGACGCCTTCTTGCAATTCTTTTGAGTATTTATCGATGAGGTTTTGTTTGCTAAAAAGCGCGATTTGTTGGTCTGCTTTTTTGTATGTTTCAAGTGCAGTTTCGTATTTCTTTTGAACAAATTGCTCATTGGCTGACTTGAGAGTTGCCTTGAGTTCAAGTTCATTCTGGATATCGAACTTCAATGCTTTGAGTACGGCAAGTTGGGCATTAACCACATCTTTTTCAGTGGGCTTGATGAGTTGTGCTTCTTTGTATTTGGCCTCTGCATCGTCGTACTTCTTGGAATTGACAAATGCAGCAGCCGCTTTCATTGCGTTCTGAAATGCCTGTGTTTTGGCTTTTTCGTTTTCTGCGTCTGTAATTAAGCTGTTGATCAGGTTTTGCTCTGTAAGCACCTTCGGATTATTAGGTAAAACAGCAGCGGCTTCTTTAATTTTAGTGCTTGCTAAAACCAAGTCATTTGCGGTTCTTGCTGAAATAGCTTCGTTTAACAAAGCGGACTGCCGAGCTTCGTCTTGGCTGCGCTTGAGCGCTGCAGCTTGATTGGCTTCTATTTGTAGTTTCTTTTGTGAGGCGAATGGATCTGTTGGCCGGAGCACTAACATAGAGTCTAGCAAAATGAGCGCTTGATTTTCATCAGCTGAACTCAATGCTTTATTAGTGGCTCTTAAAAGTAGATTATAGCGCTGTTGATCCAAAGCAAATTGATACGCTGCGCGTGCCTTTTGATCAGCTTCAGTCTTGGTGAGAGGAACCTGTACTATGGCATTCGAGGACCATACATATTTGTCGGTAATTTGATTTTTTGAAAAGCTGAGATCAACATCTGGTTTGAGCTCGTAAAGTGCACAATTGAGGTCCCGAATTAAAGACAAGCCATTTGGACTGTTTCTTTGCCCTTGTAGGGTAGTGAGGTCAAAAAGAATCAATTTGGTTTGGTAACCTCCTTTTGTCAACCTGAGTTGGATCGGGGTTCCTTGCGCAATTCTTGCCGATACGTAAAATTGTCCGTTTTGATCGCTAATGACTTTGGTCAAAACAGCTTCTTGCTGCATGATATCTATAGTGACACCATAAACTGCTTGCTGATCCAACAGATTTTGGGCCTTGCCTTCAATAACAACGAGAAAGTCTCGCTGAGCAAGAACTGCCAAAGGAAGGAATAACAATACTACGATAAAGAATCTCGTCATGGCATTAAGCGTTTATCAAATAACCAATTCAACGCAATTTGGTACATTTGTTTCAGTCACAAAATTGCTAAAAATCAACGAGTAAAAAAAATGCTCCACTTCGAACAATTAAGTTTCTGGGAACACCAGCAATATCTGCACAACAACACCTTTGTAATTGTCGGTGCAGGACTCGTTGGTATGTCGACGGCACTTAGTTTAAAAAGTCGTTTTCCGAACGAAAAAATATTGATCTTGGAGCGGGGCTATTTACCAACGGGTGCTAGTACTAAAAATGCTGGTTTTACTTGTTTTGGTAGCCCTACAGAACTATACGACGACCTGCAACACATACCAAAAGAAAAGGTATGGGAAACCGTTGAACTCCGGCTAAAAGGTCTTGAACTTCTCAAAAACCGCGTAGGCCTTAGTCAAATGAACTATAAAAATTGCGGTTCTTGGGATTTAATCGGCCCGAACGATACCGCCCTAAACGCAGATTTTGTAGCACAGCTCAACTTAGAAATGCTGCATCGTTTCGGATTAAAAGAGGTCTACAAAATTGATCCTGAGTTTCAGCAGAAATTCGGATTTCAGGGTTACCATACCGCCTATTTCAATGCACATGAAGGCAGTATTGATACCGGCTTGCTTATGGCCACACTCTATAAACAATGTGTACTGGCGGATATTCAATTTTTATTTGCTACCGAAGTAGACAACTGGAGCGCTTCTGAACAACATGTTTTGATCCAAACAGCGCACGGGCAAATTGAAACGAATCATCTCTTCTTGTGTACCAATGGGTTTGCACAGCAGTTCTTTGCAGACGAGCTGAGACCTGCTCGGGCCCAAGTACTGCTCACTAAACCCCTAAAACATTCCATTAACGGTACGTTTCACGCGGACCGCGGTTATTATTATTTTCGGGATATTGGCCCGCGCATCTTACTCGGTGGTGGACGTCATCTCGATTTCGATACAGAGACCACCACCCATTTTGAGCAAAACCTACTCGTCAGACAAGCCCTTGTCGATAAACTAACGCAGGAGATCCTACCCGGACAGCACTTTGAAATCGAACAAGAGTGGTCAGGCATAATGGGTGTTGGCACTCAAAAAAAACCAATTATTCGTTCGCTGAACAAAAACGTGCATGCAGGTGTTCGTATGGGAGGAATGGGCATAGCCATAGGTACTGCCGTTGGCGATGCGCTGAGCAAACTCGTGTAAAATGGAGCAAAAGAAAAAAACGAAAATAGCATTTGTCAATCCGATTGACCCGGATAAAATTGCTGAAAACCCGCATTTGCTTCCCTATGCGCATTCAGTTGGCGGCGCGGTCATTAAGCCCGAAGACACCGGCAAACTAAAAGGCAGAGCCCTCAGCGCCATGAACCAGCAAACCGATATGCAACTCTCGCAAATTTACGAGCAAATGCAATTATTGGCCACACAGGCTCAGAAAATTCAAGCTCGAAAATCGATATCAGATTATATTTATCAGACTGAACTGCGCTTTGAACCGCTCATCAATCATGACTATCACCTCTATAGAAAAGCAGATCAAAAGTTAATGCTCTCGCTCATCGGCCCACTTTCATGGGGAAGATCAGGTCAAGATTTGACCTTTTTAGCAACCGTAAAACTGCTCGCTGACCATACTTGGGAAGTGATCGAACAAAATCCAGACTTTGATTTCAACGGATAAATACCCAATCAGTAGTGCTAGATTGCGTTGCCACGAAGGTATATCCTAATGCTGTAAAATTTTTAATTTCTTCCGGGTTTTCAATTGCATTTTGAGCACACCATCGCGCCATGGTTCCTCTGGCTTGTTTAGAAAATACAGAAACAGCTTTGAGTTGTCCGTTGTTCGCTTCAAAAAATTGCGGTGTTACCATGCGGGAACGCAACTTAGGCGCCTGAATGAGGTCGCTGTATTCGGAGCTCGCTAAATTCAATAACAACTCCTCTTTTGCCAGGGCCTTCGACATGTAATTTTCAACTTTTATGCGCCAAAATTCGTAAAGTGGTACGCCTTCAGGTGCTACACCGCGCTGAGCCATTTCCAAGCGATACATTTCTATCTGATCCAAAGGTTTTAAAATACCATAAATTCCAGATAAAATGAATAAGTGTTGCTGCAGATATGCCAATTCGTCTTGCGAACACGTATCGGCATTAAGTGCTTTAAAGGCTTCTCCAATATAGGCGAACAGCGCAGGGCTCGCATTGACTTGATTTTTTTTAGCACCCCATGATTGAATGATTTGAAAGGTTTCCTTTGCTTTGACCTCAGAGAGCTTCATTCGGGCACTGAGTTCCTTAGCAGACCACGCTTTTAAATTTTTCATCAATACTTTAGCCTCTTTCAAAAAAATAGGCTTGCCAATGAACGGCACTTGATGAGGGCGCATGAGCTTAGCTGGGGATAAAATGATTTTCATTGCCTCAAAATTAAGTGTTCAGAAACGATTATCATGAATGAAGCAAAAACTATTGTAACTAGTCACAATAAAAACCAACAAAAAAGCCGCTCCAAGGAGCGGCTTTTTTGTTATCATCTATTTCTTTTATTAAGCGCGAAGACGCTTAGAGAAGTCAAGTAAGATTGGTGTAGCAACACACAATGAAGAGTAGGTTCCGATCAAGACACCAACGAGCAAAGCAAACAAGAAGCCTTTGATGGCCGGGCCACCAAAAATAAACATGATCAAGACAACTACAAATAAAGTCATAGAGGTATTAAAGGTTCTTGAAAGTGTTCTATTTAACGAAGCATTGATGATGGCTACATGGTTGTCTTCGGGCTTGCTTTTACGCATATTTTCTCGAACACGGTCAAAAACAATAACGGTGTCGTTCATAGAATAACCAATAACTGTTAAAATGGCCGCAATAAACGCTTGATTGACATCTAAAGTAAATGGCAAGAAGCCGTGAAGTAAAGAGAAGATAGAGACGACGAAAAAAGCATCGTGAATGAGTCCTACAATTGCACCTAAAGAGTATTGCCAATGACCAAAACGGATCAGGATATAGGCAAAGATGGCCAACAATGCAAGGGTAATTGCAATGGTAGATGAAGTCCAGAGCTCGCTAGAAATAGATGCTGATATAGCGCGAGTCTCTAACACTTGATAGTTACCCATTTTGTCTTTGCAAGCATCCAAACCTTGGGCTAACTTGGCGTTTACTTCATCTGTGGCACCGTCGTTGTTGAGCAAGTAGTTGGTGACAATCTCCACATTGAAGTCGTTCGATTTTGTTTTGAGGTCAAGTGAAGCAGGCTCGCCGTTTTCAACAAATACTTTGGTGAGTTCTTTGCGGATATTTTCGATGTCTGCCTTCTTTTCAAATTTAACAGCAAAAGTACGACCACCAGTAAACTCAACGCTTTGTTTCAAGCCGCGTGTGCTCAAGGAAATGACACCAGCAATGGTAACGGCAATAGAGAATACATAGAAGTACTTTCTTTTGCCCATCCAGTCGAAATTGAAATTTTGGAAGAGACCCTCGGAGTATTTGGTGTTGAAGGTGACTTTTTTACCTTTAGATAACCAGGTATGGATAGCCAACTCGCCAATCACCAAGGCAGAGAACATGGAGGTGAAAATACCAATAATGAGGGTTGTAGCAAAAGATTCAATCTCACCTGTTCCAAAAATTTTGAGGATGATGGCAACAAGTAAGTGAGTGACGTTCGCATCGATGATAGAAGGAAGAGCCTTACGAAAACCTGTATTGATAGCTGTTTCTGTATCCGAACCCAAGGCTTGTTCTTCTCGAACGCGTTCGAAAATAAGGATATTCGCATCTACAGCCGTACCAATAGTAAGTACGATACCGGCAATACCAGCTAAGGTAAGCACCGCACCAAATGAAGCGAGTGAACCAAAGATGAATATGACGTTAACGATAAGGGCAATATTGGCTGCTTGCCCCGCTTTACCGTAATAGAACATCATGTAAAGAAGTACGGCAATGAAAGCAACACCAAAAGAGATGAGACCTGCTTTGGAGTTCTCGGCACCAATGGTAGGACCTACTTTTTGGAGGTCTTTAATGACACAAGGTACAGGAAGCGCACCGCCATTGAGAAGACCAGCGAGGTCTTCAGCTTCTTGGAAGGTAAAGCTACCGGAGATTTGCGTGTTGCCGTTGGTGATGGCGTTGATGACACGTGGCGCACTGTATACAACGCTGTCCATAGAAATGGCAATAATGCGGTCTTTGTTTTCGGTAGTCATGCGGCCCCATTCAGAAGCACCTTCATCTGTCATGGAAAGACTGACAATGATGCTACCGTCTGTTTGATCGTAATCGACTTTTGCATTGCTAACGTGCTCTCCGCGAACGCGTGCTTTACCAGAATCTGGGATGCGACATGCGTAAAGAAAATAGGCTGTCTTTTTGGATTTGTTGTCGATGCTTTCTGGTTTGGCAGACCACATAAATTTGAGGTCTGTTGGGAATGCATTGCGGATGTCTTTGCGGCGTAAAATGGCCTCTACTGCAGATTTCTCATTGGTATTTACATACCCCATTGCATATCCGCCTACCGGTACTACAAACTCTGCAAGACTCTTTTTAGCAGCGTTTGAAATCGAATTTTGCGTATCGGTTGCTATCGTACTTGCGGCCGTATCAGGAGTTACTGCAGTGGAATCTGAAGTGGAATCTGCGACAGCGAGGTCGACGATATTGACTTCGTTGGTTTTACTCAAGCGCGCAGCCTCTTGCCATTGCATTTGGATTTGCTCTGGCATGTAGGTTTCGTAAAACTCAAGATTGGCCGTGGAGCGAATTTTGCGCGATACAGTTTCTTCGTCTTGAACGCCAGGAAGTTCGATGTAAAGTCTGTTAGTGGCGAGGTCGCGTTGGATGTTGGGTTGTGCTACACCAAATTGGTTGATACGACGCCCAATGATGTCTTCGATGCCTTTCATGGACGAAGTAACGAGGTCTCGGAGGTAGTTTTCTACTTCTGCATCTGAGGTTTTGATACCTATAGATTCGCCCTTCACTATATAACTCAACGGCAACGAACCATTTGCTTTTTTGTATGCCGAAATAAAGGTTGCAATGAAGTCACCACCTTCTTGGTTGTAAGTGGCAACTGCTCGGTTAAATGGTTTGGTGAATTTCGGATCGTTGACACTTTTGACGTGGCCACGAATTAAATCTGGGTAGGAGATTTCAACTGTAACGCTCATCCCGCCAACAAGGTCTAGACCAAAAGCCAAAGACATTTTTTTGACTTGAGCAAAGGTAGAACCCAGTACAGGATATACTGGTTTTTCACCTTTTTCACGGAGGATTTCGTTGATGAAAGCCGCTTTTGCGAGTTCTACAGCTTCTGGGTCATTGAAGTTGACTTCGGTATTGTTGGGAAGCAGTGCAACCCCACCGTTGTTCTTGGCTTCGTCGCGAAGCATTTTTACTTTAAGATCTGCTTCTTTTGCTGCTTTGTTTTCAACGTTGCTCGCTACCCAAGTGAAAGAGAGCTGATAAACGCAAACGGCTGTAAGTAGAATGGACAAGAACCAAAAAAATCCTTTTAAACGCATTTTTGAATATTTGAATTTGAATTAAGGTTGCAAATATAGGATTTTGGATCCTTAAATTCAAATAAAAAATCTAGGCTTCTTCTGCGAAGTGAATCAGGCCTTTAGCAAAGGAAAGCCAAGCGTCATTGTGATCGATATTCAAGGTGGCTAAATAAGCATTGCACTTTTCGATATCTCCCTGATTAAAAAGACTTTGAATCCGATCAGCAAAAGAGTTTGGATCTGTTGACAGCAGATCAAAGCCCTGACCACTTGCTACCAAACCTTCGGCCAAGCCCCCAACATTGGTGCACAAAACTGCGCGTTTTTGACTCAAGGCTAACGCTCGAATTCCGGACTGAGTAGCACTCAAATATGGCAACACCACCAAATCGGCCGCAGCAAAGTACAAATCGACCTCTGTATCTGGTAGGTAACGGTTTACAAATTTCCAATTTGGATTGGGCAGTTCGTTCAAGGCCTCCAAATAAAATTGGGCATCTCCATATACTTCTCCTGCAATGAGTAATTGGTAGCTATCATCGAGCCGGCCAAAAGCGGCAATTAGTTCTGCCAAACCCTTGTAGGTTCTAATTAAACCAAAAAAAAGCAACGTTTTTTTGTGTGGGTCGAGACCTAGTTGCGTGCGCGCTTGCGCTTTGGAGAGTAGCGTTCCTTCTGCTTCATACGGCGGATGACTGAGTAAAACAACTTTCGCACTCGGCTTATAACTCAAAACGTCTTGTTGTACAGCTGAAGACAGTACAATAAAAATGTCGTAGGCATTCAAGAACATGCGATTAAACAGGGCGTCAAAAAAACGTTTTTCGTGCGGGATAAGGTTGTGAATAATCGCTATTTTCTTGGTGCCTTTGGGTAAAAAGAGGGCCCAAAAAACCATTAATGGCGACATAAACGTCATCCAGTAACTTGTTACAAATACGGTTGGCCTTTCTTGCCGGATTCGCAATAATGAGGTTAGGTAAGTGATCGGATTGAAAGTAGAAACAATTCTTTCTGCCACTTCGTCGTTTACATCGGGCTCAAATTGAGAAGTTCCAGGAAACAAAATATCTGGGTATTGTTTTCGAAAGGTAAAAGACTTGACCTCTTTTGATTGAGACAAGGCCTGAAGGGTCCGGGCACTAAATTTGGCAATTCCTCCCCTAAATGGAGGTAAAGCTGAGAAAAAGACCCATTTATCAGTGCGTTTCATTTTTGATTCGGATCCAAGTTTTGCGCCTTGCATTTATCCAGAAATGCTTTGAGTTCTTTGTCGTTGAGCGCGTAACCATCGCGGTACATTACCTTTGATTTTAATGCGCCTGCTTTGTCGTAAAAATAGGCCCAACCATGAAGAGCATCATGTTTATAATGAACTTTGGTCATGACCCTTCCTGTGTTGTAATATTCTGTCCATAAGCCAACGCGCTCTCCTTGAAAATAGGTGCCGTCTGTCTTGGGTTTGCCATTGTAAAAAAATTCATGAAAGCTTCCGTTTAACTTTCCGTTTGAATAATACACCTCTCGCTGAACTTGTAGTTTATGTTCGAGGTATTGCCCTTCTTTAAAGTAATAGACGCATTTACCGTGAAGCTGATCTAACTTGTAATTTTCAGCGCTCATGAGCTCACTAGTTGGGGCATAGTTATACCATAAAGAATCTTTTTTCTCCCCTTTATAAAAACCGTCTGAAAGCAGCTGTCCATTTTCAAAAAAGAGTAAAACCGACGAAACGCCACCTGGTAAACCATGCACCAGTTCTGCCTTTTTCTGGCCGCTTTCAAAATGATAAATGAATTTCCCGACGGGTTTATCGTCTTTGAAGGTCCCCTTGTACTGCGGAACGGTCGAACCTGGAAAATTCTTTTGCCAAGGGCCTTGCTTTCTACCCTGCGCGTCGGTCTGATTTACTTGCGCAAAGGTGGAAGTGAAAACTAAAGTGAACAAAAAAAGAAGAAGTTGATTCATCATAAGTATAAACTTAAATCGGCAAGTTTTGACAGGCATAAATCGGGTGTCTCCTTCACTACTTCTTGAGATTCAATGCGTATAGTATACATCCCGAGGCGCTGTCCGAATTGAATATCGGTATTGGTATCTCCAACCATTATTGATTTGGTAAAATCGATTGAAGGATAGATTTGTTGTGCCT
>JALRJE010000092.1 GCA_023268965.1 Crocinitomicaceae bacterium | reverse complement strand
AATGCTGATTTACTCAGATTTATGTATTTTCGAGGCTGATTATGGTTTTCAGCAGCATCTTGTTCTTATTGTACTTTTTACCAGTATTTATGCTGGTGTATGTGCTACTGCCACAAAAGGCTAAGAATTACTGGGCGCTGTTTGTGAGTGTTCTTTTTTACGCGTGGGGAGCACCCAACTTCTTGTATGTGGTGCTCAGCACGAGTATCATTGATTTCTACTTGGTTCAAGCACTTTATAAAAGTCAGCAGCAGCAGCGCAAAAAGCTATTTTTGACTATCTCTGTACTACTCAACTTAGGCCTCTTGGCCTATTTTAAATACGCCAACTTCTTTATTGAAAACGTGAATGCTGCGCTGGGTTCTATTGGGATAGATCAATTGGCCTGGACGCAAGTGGCTTTACCCATTGGTATCTCGTTTTTTACGTTTCAAACACTTACTTACGCCATTGAAGTATACCGCAATGAACACCCGCCATTTGAGCGCCCAGATCATTATTTGCTCTATAAACTCATTTTTCCGCACTCCATTGCTGGGCCAATTATCCGTTTTAAAAGCGTAGCTGCTCAAGTGGTCAGTAGAACAGAAACCCCAGACGACCGCCTCATTGGCCTGTTTCGTTTCAGTTTAGGTTTGGCCAAAAAGGTACTTATTGCCAATGTGCTGGCCAAGCAAGCCGATCTATATATGGGCGGTGACCTCCAAGCATTGAGTTTTGATGAAGCTTGGGTGGGTATTCTTGCTTATACTTTTCAGATTTACTTTGATTTCTCAGGTTATTCCGATATGGCTATTGGCCTTGCGCGCATGATGGGCTTTCGTTTTCCAGAAAACTTTGACTCACCTTATAGTTCTGCAAGCATTACTGAGTTCTGGCGCCGCTGGCATATCACACTCGGGGCGTTTATGCGCGACTTCCTTTACATTCCATTAGGCGGCAATCGCGTGGGCAACAAATGGCGTCTGTATGTCAATTTATGGTTGGTGTTTTTGGTTTCTGGCCTTTGGCATGGCGCTTCTTGGAATTTCGTCATGTGGGGCGCTTTTCATGGTTTTTTCCTGATCCTCGACCGCCTTTTCTTAATGAAGTTTCTTGAAAAAATAGGGAAGGTGCCAGCGGCACTTTTCACCTTCTTTGTTGTGGCGATGGCCTGGGTGCTTTTCAGAATTGAAAGCTGGGAAAACGCTCAAGTTTTTTATAGTCAATTATTTAATATACAAGATATTAAATATATTGAATTAAATAAAAGCTTTTATGTTGTGTTACTACTTGCTCTATTCTTTTCCGTCATTGGAAGATTTCAATTCATGGAGAAGATTACCCTATTTATTACTTCGGAAAAACCAATTTTGTCTGTTTCTAAAGCCACTTTAATGACCGCAATTTCAATAGTACTCTTATTCTTGAGTGTTGTTTTCCTGTCCGCATCGAACCTCAACCCATTTATTTACTACCGCTTCTGATGAAAGTACCTCCAAAAGATACCCTACTGAAGAACGCCCTATTTGGATTTGTACTTGCGCTGTTGTTGTTACCTTGGTTAGAGCAAAACGAACACCTTTTTAATCCTAAGGCCTTGGGAGGGGTTCCGCCTACATCTGAAAATGTGAAATTATCTGCTGTCAACTGGCGTTCAGCCAAATTCCAAGAAGGACAAGAAGCCTACATCAAAGATCATTTTGGTTTACGGCCATTTATGGTGCGTTTTTACAATGAACTTTTTGATCGCTTGTTTGACGAATACCAAGCAAAAGGTGTAGTCATGGGTAAAAACGGCTATCTTTTTGAAGAAAATTATTTGTTAGCTGCTAGTGGTAGAGATTTCCTTGGTTTAGATTCTATATCAAGCTTGGTGAAGCAGCTTTCTCTAGTTCAGGAGGGACTCTCCAAGAGGGGAAAACAACTCCTGGTTTGTTTGGCGCCAGGAAAAGGATCGTATTTCCCTGATCAAATGCCTTCAAGATATCAATTTGAAAAGAAGCTCCGCAACCATCCGTATTTTTCAATGACCCTTCAGGACGCGCAAATTCCTGTATTTGACATTCAATCTTGGTTCTTACAAATGAAGGCAACTACACCGTATCCGCTTTATCCAAAAACAGGCATTCATTGGAGTAGTTATGGTGAGTACCTCGTTGCCGATTCCCTGATCAAGCGGCTGGCTCATTTGAGTCAAAAACCTCTTCCATATTTAAAATTAAGCCACATTGAAGAAGATACCCAACCCCGCGACCGCGACGACGACATCGAGAACGGCATGAACCTCCTGCGCAATCTGCCAGACTTTAAAATGGGTTATCCGCAATTTAAAGTACAGCCTTTAAGAGCAGGGCAAAAACCGCCACGCGTTTTGGTAATTGGCGATAGTTTCTACTACGGTATGTACAATTGGGGAATGATGGAGCATGTCTTCAAAGGAGGAGAATTTTGGTACTACAACCATGAAAGATTGGTGCCGGGTAAAGCAACCACTTTGATTGAAGATTTCAAGGATTACCGCTCAAAAACACACGCGTTTGATGTGGTTGTATTGCTATTAACCGAAGCTAATTTGCCTAGATTTGGCTTCGGAATGCAACAAATGTATTTAAGAAAAATTAAGTAAGCGCAGGGGGTGTTTTGGGAACAATCTTGACATTCATGGCTACCCAACCTTTTTGACCGCGGCTTTTATCGAAAGTAACTTCGTCGCGTTCTGCAATTGGAGCAGACAAATTGGCTGCGTGTACAAAGATGTTTTCACCGCTGGCTTTGTCTTTGATAAAGCCGTAGCCTTTGGAGTCATTAAAGAAGATGACAGTACCTGAGTCAGAAGCGTCGTCTTCGTCGGATTCTTCTCGGCGTGGAATGCCAAGTTCAATACTTTCAGCATCGATTTCGATGCGTGTGCTTGGGTCTACAGGCGCATCAACGATACGGCCGAATTCGTCGACATAGGCCATCATGCTATCGAGGCCACCACCGCCAGAATTAGCTTTTCGCTCCTCTGAACGGATTAATTTTTCTTTTTTCTTTTTTGCTCTGAGTTTTTCTTTTTCCTTCTTGGAGAAGGTTTCTTTGGATTTGGCCATTTAATTGCGTTAAGATAAGTGCCGTGAGCAGAGTAGGTAGGAGGCAACTTACAAGACGCAGGCGGAATTTGACTGCAAAGATACAAAAAACTTACTGATGACGCTTCGTAGGTTGCCAAACTGATGAACGAATACCGCCAAAAAAGCGAAACATGCCAATAAGTAAGGCTACATTCATACTGACAAAATGAATGAGGTAACGCAGCCATATGATTTGGACACCACGCTGGCGCGATAAATAGTCTACAAAGAAAGCGATTGGAATCAGCCACAAGCCAAAGTACAAAAGCGACCCAAACCACGAATTTTCATGATTTTGAATGATGTGAAGCATCATAGCCAACAAGAAAACAGGTAAAATCCAACGGAGCACTTTATGAGAGAGAAAGGCAAATGATACCCAGTTGAATTTCAAGAGTAGGCGCCAAAATCGTTTCAGGTTTTGAAAATTGCCAGAAGAAATCCGGATTTTTCGTCGAAATTCAATCAAGAGGTCGTTGGAAACGTCTTCGAGTACGATGGCCTCTTTTTGGTTTACACACTTGTACCCTTTTTCAATACAAGTCATGTTAATAAAGAAATCATCGACCAAAAAATGTGCAGGTATCTGTTCGAAACATTTTTTACGAAAAGCAAAACAGCCACCAAAAGGCCCCATCATTGCGCCCCATAATTTTCCTTCGGCCTCTTTAATGAGTACCTCGCCAGCAATATAAGCAGACTCGGGTTTGGATATGCCGGTATCTTTGATACCGTAGTGTTTCATGGTAGAGTCTACCAAGCCTATTTGCGGATCGGAGAAAGGCGCCTGTAGTTGCTGTAGCGTTTGGGCGGTAAATAAAACATTCGCGTCGGTCAGGATAATGATGTCGTGCTTTGCTTTTGGCACGAGTGCATTAACGATATTTATTTTTCCTTGGCGCTCCTCGAAGTTGAACACTTGACACGCCTTCAATTTTGTTTGGTATGCTTCGGCAATGAGCGCGCTAAAATCTGAGCTGCTATCAATTCCGATGAGTAGCTCGATTTGCTCCGAAGGATAGTCGCAGTTGAGAATGGATTCTAGTTTTTCTCTTAAAACTTTCTCTTCATTATGAGCAGCAATAATGATGCTCAAGGACGGTACAACGCCCGTAATTGGATAAAGTGTAGGAGTCTGATTTTTTTGAAGTAAATATTTCAGGAGGTAAGGGTAGACGACGTAGCTGTATAGTAAAAAAACGAGCCCGACAACAAAGAGAAACTGAAGCATGAGGCAATATTAATCATTATTTTGAAGTTCTTCGAGCAAATGTAAGAGTTGTCTTTGGATTTGCTTGGCTTCAAAATGACGTTCAAAGTAGTGGAGAAAATATTGCCCGCGTTCTTTTCGTTTTTCTTGTTGTTCCAACAGTATTAAAATATCGCTAAGAAATGCAGCCTGATCATGTTGAACAAGATGCTTAGGAAGCTCAGATAGGCCATCGGCAGATTTGGTACTCAGCACTATTGGTGCGCCAACACTCATGGCCTCAATGATTTTCATTTTAACGCCAGACCCAGATTGCAAACAACCTACAAAAATACCGTTCGAAGCTATGAACGCTTTGGCATCGGGTACAAATCCATGTACTACAACGCCGGGCAGTTGCCATTGCTTCCTATTTTCGGAACCTTTGCCTGCGATATGAAATTCGATTGCAGGATACCTTTGTTGAATGCATAAAAACACATGGTTTAAAAACCAATCTACGGCCTCTACGTTTGGCTTCCAATCAAATGCCCCGATAAAACAAAGCTTATCAGGAGCCGCTGAGCTGAGCTGCTGAGGGCGTTCGATAGAGGCAGGCAAATACTTGCATGCGGTGAGCGTCTGCCCTTCAATTTGTTGTAAATCAGATTGGGAAATTGTTAAAATCAAATCTAGGGCTCCTTGATCTTCGCTCCAAGCGCTTCTTTCTGCCCACTTCAGCGTATATGCCAACTGATTGAGGTACCACTTTTTAAAGATGTTTTTGGTATGCGTAGCGAGGTCTTTCCAAATTTGGTTTTCGATGTTGTGAGCTCTGTAAATAAATTTTGCTTTAGAGAAGGACCGGAGTTCTGGCGCGTAAACAGCAGCAAATAAGCTTTCAAAGATGACAAAATCATAACTTTTACTTTGAAGATCTTGTTGAAGTTTCAAAAGAACTTGGTTACATTTAAAGCGCTTCAGGTTGTAAGATTCCTGTCTGAGTAAAGCTAAAATTGCGCCAGGTATCGTAACGCTTGTATCTACAAAATGCGCTGTAACTTTTAAGTGTGGGTGCTTAAAAAATGCAGCTTGATCAAAAGGATGTTTGCTTGTTTCAATGGTGTGGTAGCTGATTTGATTGACCTTATCCAGAGAGCATAAGTCTTCGAGGAGTCTAGACATCGCCAAACAACCCCCATCTAAGATAGGGTATGGTGGTTTATGGCTGAGGATCAGGATATTCAAAATTGTCAAATTTAAACTGCTAATGCTTTCTTGGTAAAGAAAAAGGCAACAGGGGTGAAGACTACAGCCGCTAGCCACATCCCGATTGCGGGTGTAACAGTTCCGGTGTCAGCAAGGTTGTCGCCAATTGAACTCAAGATAAAATAAAGCATGAATATAAGTGCAGCAATGACTACGGGTGCGCCAAAGCCACCTTTCTTAATGAGTGCGCCAAGTGGAGCTCCAACGAAAAAAAGCACCACAATGGCGTAGGTTAAAGCAAACTTTCGGTGGAATTCTATCCAATACAAGTCGGTTTCTCGATCTAGGGTACTTAGGAATTGTTGTTGGTTGTCTAATTGTTGTTGGTTGCGTCTGATCTTTGAAATAGCCAAATTATAAGCCAGCTGTTTGTCAGTGGTATTTAATTTGCGCAACGAGATGACCGGAATTTTTGGAGTTAACTCATGATTCAAAAGAGGATCATTGGTGTTGCGTTTTTGAAGATTGGGACTCAGGCTCAAAAAACCAAGGGTACTTTGAACCACGAAATTTCCGAGCAGACGTTCTTTTTTAACTTGAATGGAGTCTATAGCCTCGCCAATTTGAAATACGTTGAGCATTTCATATTTATCGGTGAAGAGGTCCTCCTTGGAGCGGTTAAGGTCGAGCCCTTCGAGGTCGAGCTTATAAACCCCTTGGTCAAATTTGGATACTCTGGATGGACGCTCAGATGGATTGCTAATGGTATTGT
>JALRJE010000038.1 GCA_023268965.1 Crocinitomicaceae bacterium | reverse complement strand
AAGTGAGTTGGCACAAAAGTGCAATGGGCCAATAATGGAACTTGGCGCACTTGGCGCAGAGTTAATCGTCACGGTTACGGCTAATCGGTTAACAGATTCTAAGCCATTGACGGTCTGAGTCGCATAGTATGTAAATCCGTTCATTAATACAGTTGTATTTGCCAATGGGCTACCTCCTGTTGGGGTGGTGTACCATTGAACGGCAGTTCCTGTTGCATTCAATTGCGCAACTGTTGCCCCCGAACACAAGGTCTGGCTAGCTGCACCTGTTGGCGCTGCAGGAGGGGCTGGTGGTGGAACAAACGTAAAACTTGCCGAAGTACTTCCACGATTAGAACCTCCATGGTTGCTATAGCTAAAGCTAGTAGAACCCGAGCGCGCCCAAATAAGGCTTATGAAATTAGGTGTAGATGGGAACACGTAGTCATTGGGGTCGCCAGTATTGAGGGCTCTTGTTGCAATAATGGTTCTGGTACCTGCACTAACGACATCAGATGTGATGGTCCAGTTTTGCTGGGCATCTGTAACGGGGGCTGCAAAACCAATTAGCTTACAATCAAAAGCAGAAAGTGTACCCGCACTATGAACCCCCACTACATCAGTACCGTTGGTCATAGAACTCGCATTAAAACCAAGGGCAAACCATCGACCAGCAGGCCCCGTTAAGGTGAGCGTTACCTGCGTGCCTACATCAATTTTTGCGGTCATGGCTAGGCCACTAGTACTACTCAAATTAACAACGCCTGTTGTGTAGGTCTGTGCTCGTAGCGTTGCAAATGAGAGCAATAAAATTGTAAAAAGAAAGAAGCTATTTTTCATGTGTATAAATTAATTCGTTCAGTTTAGGATTGTTGTAAAGCGTCAATAACTGCTCTATAGACCTTCCTTGTGGATCTTGAATAGAAAGGTCTAAATTGTACTGAAGTAGTAATAGTATGACCTCTATGCGTTGTAAAGATAACGCAAAATGTAAAGGGTAACCCAGTTGTTCAAACTGACAGGTGTCGTTTGGATTGACGCCTTTTTGAAGCAGCATATCCAAAAGTTCAAGATTATTTTTATAAATGAGCGCGTAAATAGCAGAACCTTCAGGGTAGCAATAATGGATATCTGCACCTTTTTGAAGCAATAATTTAGCGACCTCATTGTTGCCACGATAAGCCGCAAGTAAAAATGGGCTGGCACCATGTTCTGAAATCAAATGGAGTTCTTCCGGATGTTTTTTGAGATGCGCCTGCATTTGCTTGACTGTTCCATTTCGTGCCAGGTCAAATATATTTTGAGCCAAAGTATTGTTGGCTAAACACAGGAATATCAATAAGAAACGTAACATTGTGGGTATAAAAATAACCAAAAACTAGATGCTATTGATGGCGGTCCACAACATGGCACCCACGAGCATCATTTTGAGACCGGTACCGAGCAAAAACCCTAAGAATGCACCTTTTGCAGATTGCCAGGCGTCCTGATTGTTTCGGCCCATGATTAGTTCACCTATATAAGCGCCAACAAGCGGACCAAGCACAATTCCCCAGGGCCCGACTAAAAGTCCAACTAACACACCAATGGTTGCACCCCACTGACCGGCCTTGCTGCCACCGAATTTTTTGGTTGTCCAAACGGGTAAATAATAATCCAAAAAAAGCAGTAGCACGGATAGCAGTGCATAGGTGATTAATATAGTTGTAGAAAAGGTCTGCCCACCCAAAAAATGAAGTAGGAGTAGACCCCCATATGAAATAGGAGGGCCAGGGATTACTGGTAAAAAGCTACCAATGAGCCCTGTTAAAATCAAAATAAAACCGAAAATTATCCAGAGTGTTTCCATTGATTAATTCATTGAATAAATTCTATACGCATAAGGAGTTAACGAAAGGCTAGTGCCAACAGTTTCATTTTGGTTGGTTATTAAATTGACAAAATTACCGGCAAGAATAGGGGGTAAATTTACATTTATGGTGTTATTTCTGACATTCACGATAATCAATACTGCGGATGTCCCATTTGTTTTCTTCCAACAGATGAGGTCATTGGAGAGCTGATAAGCAGAAACAGTTTGACTACGAGCAGCGGCATTCGTCTGATAAACACTATAAATTTTTTGATAAGCAGCGAGCATATCTTGGTTGGCTGTCCAATTGATGTTGGTATTTGAGAAAAAAGGCGTGGTTCCTGTTTTACCGACTTCTTGTCCGGTATATAATAGGGGAACAGCTCCTGAAAAAATATTCACAACGCTCGCAGCAAGTGCACCATTTTTGCCATTAAACAAGCTCATTGGTGATGCATCCCAGGCAGACTCGTCGTGGTTGGTGGTAAAGCGCACCTTTCCTTTTCCGGCAGGGATATTGCCATATTCTGATTGATGCGTAGTGGTGAGTGTGGAGCTTGAAGCGCCATTCCAAACGTTTTTAAGTGCTGTATAGTAATTCCAGCCGTAGGTCAAATCAAAACCGGCTTGGTAATGATCTGTGCGGGTTCCTTCTGCCAACATCAATAAATCTCGGTTGGGAAGCGCCCGTAGTTGGTTGATGGCTTCATTCCAAAAATCAAAGGGTACGCCGTCTGCGTAATCGCAGCGATACCCATCTACATTGGCCTCTAAAACCCAATATTTCATGGCTTCAATTTGCGCATTGCGCATGGCAACTTGATCAAAATTGAGGTCGGCAACGTCGTTCCAGTTGGTACCTGGTGGAATAATGATTTGTCCGGCACTATTTTTACTATACCATTCTGGGTGTTCTGTAATCCATGGATGATCCCATGAAGTGTGATTAGCTACCCAGTCCATAATGACCGCCATACCGAGTGCGTGCGCTTGATCGGTCAGGGCGCGTAAATCTGAAAGTGTTCCGTATTCGGGGCTCACCTTTGTATAATCTTTGATACAGTAAGGAGAATTCACACTATTCGTAATACCTTGTTCGTAAATAGGCATCAGCCAAATTACATTCGTACCAAGGTCTTTGATATGTTGTAATTTGGATATGACACCTTGTAGGTTCCCTTCGGAAGATTGCGCCCTTAAATTGACTTCATAAATAGTTGCTTGTTCTGTGGAAGGAACGGAGACCAACGGCACGCCGTATTGTTGAGGCCCTGTTGCTGGGGGTGGCGTAATAGGATCATCACCGCAAGCCCAAAGGCCGCTTAGTAAAAGTATTATTCCCGTGAATTTCTTTAGCATAGCACTAAATTAAGGATAATGGTAATAAGTGAGGTAGAGGTCAAAAAAAAGCCTTCTGGCTAGAAGGCTTTTTTTAATTTTCTTTATGTTGGTTTTACATCTTAATGATGATAAACTCCGTACGTCTGTTCAATTGATGTTCGGCCTCAGTACAAGTAGATTTTACTGTTCCTTCACAACCACAGTCGTTTAATAAACGAGATTCACCGTATCCTTTTCCGTAAATGCGCTCAGGCTTGCTAATGCGTTGCTTGATATATTCTGCGGAAGCTTTGGCACGATTGGCAGAAAGTGTTTCATTGAATTGGATACTACTGCGGCAATCGGTGTGTGAACCTAATTCAATAACCATGGTAGGGTTTTCATTCATCACCTTCACGATTTTATCGAGTTCAGTGGCCGCATCTTTTCTGATATTGAATTTACCTAAATCAAAGTAAATAGGATTGATCCCTAAAGTTTTAGCAAGGTCACCACCAATATTAACTGGTGTTAAAGCGACATTTAACTTTTCGTGCAGGGCAATGACCCCTTCTTTGTTGATGACCTCTTGATAGGTAAGGGTTTTGGTGAGGTATCCGTCGCAAGAAAGTGTAATTTCATAGGCTAATTGGTTACCCACTTTCATGTTTTCAAGGGCTTGTTGCCATGTACCTGCTTGATCAGTTGTATTATTGAACAATACAGCTTTTGTAGTCAAATCCTTTATTAAAATTTGAGCGCCTGGAATCACACCTTTTGTTTGTACATTGGTTAACAAAAGCTCAAGCATAAAGGCAGGTATTTTATCTAATTTGAAAACCTCTTGAACTGATTTAGCTTTTTCAGCAATTGCTATGTTTTTGCTGCTTCCGTTGAAACCATCTTTACTCACTTCAATCCTGTAAGATTTCCCCGGGTCAAGGGTTGTATTGAATTGTCCTTTAGCATCTGTAGTAAGTGTTGCAATAACTAAGCCTGTTTCATCTTTGATCTCGATAGTGGCACCGGCCATTATAGCGCCGCTTTGTCCATCTAGAGCGGTTCCTTTAAATGAGATTGGAAAAACGAATGACTTGATCATTTCTATGCTGTAGATGTCATCACCACCAAGCCCACCTACGCGGTTAGAGGCAATAAATCCTGAGTTGGAATTGTCGTAAAAACTTACGGCAAAATCGTCTGCCTGCGTATTAATGACTGTTCCCGCATTAACAGCTGCAATTTCAAAGCCAACTGGCGCCACAAAAATATCGAGACCTCCAAAGCCAGGTCGGCCGTTGCTTGCAAAGAAAAATAAATCTCCGTTTATCCATGGAAACATTTCATTGCCCTCAGTATTTATATTAGCGCCAAGGTTTTTTACTGCACCTAACTTGCCTTTGGCATCAACGGCCACACTATAAATATCTGATCCGCCAAAACCACCTGGGCGGTCCGATACAAAATAAAGTGTTTTCCCATCGGCACTTAAAACGGGATGCCCGGTAGAAAATGTATTGCTGTTGATAGGCAATTCTTGTTGATCTGTCCAAATTCCATTTGTCCAAAATGCACGGTAAATTTTCAAATTGACCATTCCGTTTGCATTACCTTTTTTGTCATCTGCTGTAAAGTACATAACCTTACCGTCGGCACTGAAACAGGCAGGGCCCTCGTGCATTCCGGAGTTTAAAGGTTTTTGTAAATACTTAGGCGAATTGTCTGGCTGGTCTTTGATCAATTGAATGGTATATAAGTCCAAGAATTGTTCGTTGTCACCGGCCCATTTTGGATTACCCCAATATGAAAAGCGTCGAGAACTGACAATCATGGCTTCATTCTTACCGGGGATAGGGTAGACACCAAAGTCAGCATGATCTGTATTGAGCTCAGTTTTGGCTATTTTAAAATGCGGTTCTTGCGCTATAAGCTTTGCTAGATACCCGGGGTCTTTCAAAAACAATTGCGCACGTAAATCTGTAGGATTCGCTGTGGCAAACTGCTGAAAATAAGCATTGGCTTCGTCGTTTTTATTTTGACGTGCCAAACTATAGGCGAGTTGATATAAAAGCTGAGGTTCTGCTTTCTTAGCGATCAATTTTTTATAAATAGCTTCAGCCTTTGAGAACTCACCACAAAAATTGTAACAAAATGCTAATTTTTGCTGCATTTCTGCACTTTCAAACTCAGATCCTTTTACCCGTTCGTAACAGTTCAAGGCTTGATAATATCCTTGTTTTTCGAAATAAAAATCTCCTCGAACAAGTTGCCCGCTTTGAGCAAAAGCTAAACTAGTTTGAAATAGGATCAATAAAATAAATGTGTATTTCATGGCGCTGCTTAAAAATATCTTGGTGATTTAATTCCTGTTTTGCTGCGCGCTACGTCGTAGCTGAGCATTAGTTCGAAGGTGCCGTCGTTGTATTTTCTGATTTCAGTAAGTCCAATTTCGGAACCAACTCCAATTCTTAATGTTGGTGCCAGCTGATATTGCACAAAAATTCCACCGGCAGCATTCAATCGGTACATGGCACCAATAAAAACCTTTTCCTGTATAATTCCAGTAATGGCAGCGTCCAAACTAAGTGGCGCACCTTCGGTGAACTTGGCTTGCACCATTGGGCGCAGTTTGAGGTTGGAACCTGCTTTGAGTATGGTACCCGCATTTACAAAGAAGTGACGTTGTTCAATATTTAATGAAGTTTGGTCATAACTACTTTCAAAGATTTTTGGTGTGCTCGCTCCAAAAAACCAATTTTTAGTATGGTAGTACAGTCCAAAACCAAGGTTAGGATTCACTTGATTTCTGACGTCTTTCATTAAGTTCGGGTCATTTTCTGTTGTGGTAGAAAGTTCACTCGAATTGATATTGATTACGTTCATTCCTGCTTTTAGACCAAATGCTAGCTTGCTTTGGTTGCTGAACTTCAACGTATAGGAGAAATCACCATAGATCATATTTTGACTCAATGGGCCAATTTGATCGCTAACCATCGTGATACCAAGACCTACACTTTCGTAAGAAAGTGGAGAATGCATACTAAAGGTAGAGGTTTGCGGCGCACCTGTAAAACCTACCCATTGTTGACGGTGCAACACTGTAGCATTTAGAATCTCGTTACTTCCTGCATAGGCAGGATTCACAAATAATTGATTATCCGCAAACTGTGTAAAGTGTGCTTCTTGCTGTGCTTGGGCGCTAAAAATACTAGCGCTTGCAAGGATAATATATATGATTTTATTTTTCATAGCTAAGTCTGTTAAATTGCTTATCGTTTGAGGTAGATATAACCCTTGAGCACACCGTATTTCGTAGTTTGTGTGTCTAGGATATAGAAATAAGTACCTGTTGGTAATTGATCACCACTCACATTCATGCTGTTTTGTGAGGTTCCGTCCCAATCGTTTTGGTAAGGGCTAGCACTGTAAACTTGGTTACCCCAACGGTTAAAGATGATGATAGATTGACCAGGGATATTTTCAATACCTTCAATCACAAACGTTTCATTGACGCCATCTCCGTCAGGAGAGAATGCTTCCGGCACTTCAATGATTGGGTCACAATTACCACCTTCCACAAACGGATCACAAGGATCTGTTGGGTCGTTGCCGTTGGTCGTTTCTGTTCCGTTATCTACACCATCGCCGTCACAATCTAAACTTGCCCAAGCAGCACTTGGCGTCATGGTCTGACTTGCCATATTGTAGTCACAAGGGTTAGCAGGGTTGGTGCCTTCTTGTACTTCTGTATTATCCGGAACACCGTCACCGTCTGTATCTGGGTTGTTAGGGTCAGAACCAAGGTCAACCTCCGTGCCGTTTGTCAAGCCATCATTATCACAGTCAAGGTTTTCCCATGCCGAAGTTGGCGTTGTGTTTTGGTTGGCAAAGATCAATGAACAAGGGTCAACTGGGTTGGTTCCATCAGCAACTTCTGTGCCGTCAAGTACACCATCTCCATCAGAATCTGGATTGAACGGATCTGTACCAACTGCAATTTCTTGGTCATTAGTTAAACCGTCATTGTCACAGTCTAAACTACCCCAAGTTGAGCTAACTGCCACTGTTTGGCTTGCAAGTACAAGTGAACATGGATCAGTTGGGTTAGTACCATCGGCTACTTCAGTACCGTCAAGTACGCCATCGCCATCTGTATCTGGATTTGCTGGATCAGTTCCGAGTTGTTGTTCAGTTCCGTTGCTCAGGCCGTCGTTGTCACAATCTAACCCTGACCAAGTTGCACTTGGTGTAAGTGTTTGACTTGCATAAACGAGTGAACAAGGGTTGTTAGGGTTGGTTCCATCTGCAACTTCGGTGCCGTCAGTTACGCCATCTCCGTCAGAATCGGGGTTGAATGGATCAGTACCAAGTGCTAATTCTTGGCCGTTCGTTAAACCGTCGTTGTCGCAATCTAAGTTCAACCATGCGTTGGTAGGTGCAACAGTCTGGCTCGCCAATATTAGTGAACATGGGTTGCTTGGGTTGGTACCATCCGCAACTTCTGTTCCGTCGAGTACACCATCACCATCAGAGTCAGGATTGAACGGATCAGTACCTAAGGCCAATTCTTCAGCATTTGTAAGACCGTCGTTATCGCAATCTTGAATTGGGTCATTTGCTGTACAAGGATTAACGGTAATCACTAAGGTATCGTTGATACAAATACCAGGTAAAGGCAAGCCTTGATCACATACTGCAACCACGACTACATCAGTACCAACGTAGAAGTTATCCGGAATATAGGTATAGGTTCCGTCAGGATTGATGACGATTGTTCCATGGCTAGGGCCAGAAACTGGGTTGGTGTTCGCTTGAAGCATAGTGCCATCGATGTCAAAATCTCCAGCATCAATTAAGTCACCAGTTACTGGGGTATTATATGCACAGTTGGCTACGTCATTATCTACAACCGGTGCATCATTGACCGCGTTAACGGTTACGGTAATCATGGCGATATTAGAAGTCAAGCCTCCGTTATCGTTAACCACATATGCTTGGAAGGCAGTGCCATTGAAGTTAGCTGCAGGCACAAATTGTACTTGAGTACCCACAACCGTCCAGGTTCCCATTCCATTTGTAATACTTGTTTGGATACCTGGTAAGCTAGGATTCAAGTCAATGGTTGTGCTCACAAGTGTTCCGTCAATATCGGTATCATTTGTCAAAACCGAAATATTGACTGGCGTATCTTCATTGGTAGTTGCGTTGTCGTTGTCGGCAATTGGTGCATCATTGACTGCCGTAACAGTTATTGTTACTGTAGCATCATCACAAAGAACAGGGAAGCCGTTGTCACAAACTTGGTAGGTGAAAGTAGTAGTACCGAAAAAGTTTGGAGCAGGGTTGAAGGTAAGCACACCCGTAAATGGATTCACAGAAACGGTTCCGTTGGCAGGTGGTACTGTAATGGTCACTGAGCTTGGGTTGAGTCCTTCTAAATCAGTATCATTCTGCAAGACATTGATGTTCACAGAAGCATCTTCAGCAGTAGTTGCGCTGTCGTTGTTAGCGATAGGCGCGTCGTTCACTGCATTGACCGTGATGGTTACCACAGCGTCATCGCAAAGTACAGGCGTACCGTTGTCACAAACTTGGTAAGTGAAGGTTGTGGTACCGAAGAAGTTAGCAGCAGGTGTGAAGGTAATGGCTCCTGTTGTAGGGTTTACACTCACTGTTCCGTTAGCGGGCTGAACAGTAATGGTCACAGAACCAATATTCAATCCTTCGATGTCGGTGTCGTTAGCAAGTACGTTGATAGTCACAGGGCTATCTTCGTTGGTTGTAGCGAGGTCGTTATTAGCGATTGGCGCATCGTTAACCGGTGTAACAGTAATACTTACAGTTGCTACGTTAGAAGAAGCACCGCTGTTGTCATTCACCGTATAGGTAATCGATGCCGGGCCGTTGTAGTTAGCTACCGGCGTAAATGTGAGTACACCACTAGCTACAGACCAAGTACCTTGCGCATTAGTTAATGTAGTTTGCTGCCCAGGAGTTGTTGGGTCAAGATCTACAGAAGCTGCATTGATGGTTCCGTCGATGTCGGTGTCGTTAGTCACGATATTGACAGAAACTGGTGTGTCTTCAGCAGTGGTTGCTGTATCGTTGTTGGCTACAGGCGCATCGTTCACTGGCGTTACGGTAATACTTACAGTAGCCGCATTTGTTGTTGCACCACCGTTGTCATTTACAGTGTAAGTAATTGATGCTGGGCCGCTGTAGTTAGCCGCCGGAGTAAATGTCAAGTTGCCGTTAGTTACAGCCCAAGAACCTTGTGCAGTTGTTAAAGTTGTTTGAATACCTGGAGTCGTAGGATCTAAGTCAACAGTATTTGCAACAATAGTTCCGCCTGATACATCTAACCCGTGTTTTAAGCCGCATAAAAATAAATTACCATTATTATCCTCAACAACCA
>JALRJE010000030.1 GCA_023268965.1 Crocinitomicaceae bacterium | reverse complement strand
CGCACAGCTCATCAAAGACGCAGGATTTAATTTTGTACGCCTTTCTCATTATCCGCAGGCGCCTGCATTTTATGAGGCCTGCGATGCGCTTGGTATCATTGTCATGGATGCCATTGCAGGTTGGCAGCACTTTGGGCCTGCCCCTTTCGAACAGCGCTGCAAAGATGATCTCCGTGAAATGATACTCCGGGACCGCAATCATCCGAGTGTGGTTTTTTGGGAAAATTCCATCAATGAAACCCAAATGCCTGAAGCCTTCATGGTGGAAATGAATGAAATTGCTAAAAGTTTACTAAAAGGCCAAGGCATTACTGCCGGCTGGACAGATCACCCTAGCTACGATTTATTTATACCGGCGAGGCAACATGCGCAAGCGCCCAATTACTGGAATCAATATAAAAACGGTACCCGACCGCTTTTCATAGCCGAATACGGAGACTGGGAATATTATGCCCAAAATGCCGGTCTTAATCAAACGCAATTCTCAGATTTGAAAACTTCTGAGCGCAATTCCAGACACTTGCGCGGAGCTTCTGAACAAGCCCTTTTGCAACAAGCATACAATTTCCAAGAAGCCAGTAACTCCAACAGAAGAGGACCAAATACAATAGGTGAAGCCAATTGGGTTTGTTTTGACTACAACCGCGGCTATAGCCCAGATCTAGAAGCCTCAGGCATCTACGACATTTCCCGTTTGCCCAAATTCGCCGTTGATTTTTACAAGAGTCAGCAAAAGTTATATATCAAGCATCCTGTGCTTTCTATTGCTTCTCGCTGGAATACCGCCTCTTCATTAAACGTCACTGTTTATTCCAATTGTCCTCAGGTGGCACTGTACTTAAATGACAGCCTTATTACCAAAAAAGTATCAACCCCTAGCCCTGCTTCAGACCAGCTTGCACACCCTCCTTACTTTTTTGAAATTCAAAAGTATCAACCCGGTAAATTAAGAGCAATAGCTTACGATAGCAAGCAAGAACCATTGACTTCAACCATTGTTAAAACGCCCGGAAAACCTGTTCAAATCACTTTAGTATTGGACACCCTACAATTCGGAATCGACACCACCAAAGCAGACCTTATTTTCGTACGCGCCAAACTCCTCGATGCCAACGGAACTGTTGTCCCGACCAATGAATATAAAGTGATTTTTAGCGTGCTTGCCCAAAATGCTGGCCTCATGAGCCCTTCCATTCAGCCTCTTGAGGCTGGTATTGCATCTGCTTTATTGAGAACAGAAACCCCTCAGACGGAAATAATCATCAAGGTCAACCTGCCGTTACTAGGTTTGAGTGATCAATTGATTTGGAAACCTTAGCATGCAGCAACTAAAAGTCATCGCCCCAGGCCGTATTAATTTACTCGGAGAGCACCTCGATTACAATCAAGGGGTTGTTTTACCTGCAGCAATCAATCGTTTCTTTGAGTTTGAATTCAAAGGAAATGCAACAGATTGCATCCATGTTGAAGCCCTGGATCTAAACGAAAGTTGGGAGTTTGATTTACACGAGCTAGAACAACTCAAAACTACGGGTTGGAAATCCTATGTGAAGGGTGTTTTCATCTTGATGGGATTGAGCAGTGTAAATGGCTTACATATTCGTTTCAAAAGCAACATTCCGATTGGCGCTGGCTTGTCTTCTTCTGCAGCGCTCTGTTGTGGGTTGGCCTTTGGCCTGAATGCGTTTTTTAAGTTAGGAAAAACGCGTTTTGAATTGGCACTCATCGCTCAACAAACCGAACATCAGTTTGCAGGTGTAAAATGTGGCCTCATGGATCAGGTAGCTTGCTTATTTGGAGAAGAAGCTCATTTACTTGCTTTTGATACGCTTGATCACTCAATTGAAACCTTTTCTTTACCGCTAGTTGGCGCTCAGCTCTTCTTGATTGATTCAAAGGTGAAGCACAATTTAGCTGCATCTGCCTACAATGAAAGACGTTCTCAATTGGAAGAGGCCTGGAATCTTGCCCAACAAATTTTTGTTGGCATCGAAAGTTGGAGGTCCTTGAAGCCTTTTCAGTTCAATGCATTACTTCCTCATCTGGATGCAGTATCCATCAAACGGTTGACATATGTGCTCGATGAAATGAGTCGGGTACAGAAAGTGCAGGTGCTAGCTAAACAAATTGCTGCTGATTTAAACGATTCAAGCGCATTGAACGATTCTTACCAAGAACTTGGGCACCTCTTGAATCAAACGCATGATGGCCTCCGAGATTTATATGAAGTAAGCTGCGAAGAAATAGATTTTCTTCAATGCCACCTGCAACAAACCTCAGGTATTTTGGGTGCAAGAATGATGGGTGGAGGTTTTGGTGGTTGCCTGTTGGTCTTGGCGAAAGCCAATTTTGATTTTCATTCATTAGAAGCGGTTTTCACGGCATATCAACTTCGCTATCGTCAAAATCCAAGTATCGAAACAATTCAATTGATGGGCGGTGTTCGGGTACTATAATGCCAAACGCACATCTTCGGCAAAAGGCAATTTAACGAGTGTGCTAACTTCCAGGGTGAGGTAAGAAAACTCTTCGGTGATTTTTCCGGTAATGCGGTAAACACCTTTTCCGTAAAAGGGATAGCGTTCGTTGATCTGAGGAAAATGAACGGTATCGAGGAAGTCTCCGGACGGATCCAAAAAAGTTCCAAAACTCATGGTGTCGCCTTTATTGGTTTTGGTTTGCTTGATACTTACTAAATAGCCAAAGGTAAGGACTTCTTTTGCGATATGATCCGAAAAATCTTGGACCAAGACAAATGAAGTTGGCAAGGGCTCAAGCAAGAGCGTAAAAGGGTCGCAAAGCGGAAAGCCCAAAAGTTCAAATTGTTCAAAAGTACTTTCTAGGGGGTGTTCTTCTAGCTCAGGCAATTGTTGTGTTTGTTGCTTTACTTCGAATAATTCTAGCTTTTGATGTGGGCGTAATTGTTTGTTGTGGTAAAAATGCGCCTGCCACAAGAGGGCTTTTCTCGGTTGCTTGAAGCTTCTTAAAGCTCCTATTCGGATCAAAATACTGAGTTGCTCGAGTGGAATGTAAATTCTTTTCAAGAGGTTTTCAAGATTGGAAAATTCGCCATTTTGTGTGCGTTCAATAAGTATTTGCTCGGCGAGTATAACTTCTATGCCTGCTACCAAATTGAAGCCGAGAATCAGGCGCTTCTCTTGCAAGACGCAGCTGTAGGCACCTTCGTTGATACAGGGTGCTTCGATTTGCGCACCAAAGCGCCGCGCTTCGTGGACGTAGATTTCAGTGCGGTAGTAGCCGCCAAAGTTGTTGATGCATGCAGTGAGGTAGGCCAACGGATAATGTGCTTTAAGATACAAACTCTGATAGCTCTCAACTGCATAAGATGCAGAGTGTCCTTTAGAAAAAGCATAACCCGCAAAGCTTTCGATTTGCTTCCAAATACTACTTGCAAAGGCGGCTTCGTGTCCTCTTTTGAGGCAAGATGTCAGGAAACTTTCTTGAACGCGCAAAAATTCGGACCTCGACCTGAATTTGCCCGACATGCCGCGGCGCAAGACATCGGCCTCAGCTAAACTCAGGCCTGCTAAATAATGTGCTACTTTAATGACGTCTTCTTGATAGACCATAACGCCGTAGGTATCGGGCATAATGGCGAGTAGTAACGGATGGATATCTTGGCGCCGCTCCGGATTGCGATGCCGTAAAATGTATTCGCGCATCATGCCCGATTGCGATACGCCAGGTCTGATAATAGAGCTAGCTGCAACCAGCGCGAGGTAGTTGTCTACTTGGAGTTTGATCAGGAGCATGCGCATAGCTGGCGACTCCACATAAAAACAACCCAAGGCCCAGCCTTTTCTTAAAAATTCGGCAATCTTTGGGTCTTGCTTTAGCAAATGGATATCGTGGATATCGTGAGGTGTTGCTGCTGGCTGCGTTTTTTTGATGATTTGAAGTGCTTCAGCAATTTTTCCCAAACCGCGCTGGCTCAGGACATCAAATTTGTAAAGCCCTACGTCTTCGGCTTCTAGCATGGAGAATTGCGTACAAGGGTAGCCCTTAGGAGGTAAGAAGCAAGCGGCAAAAGTAGTTAAAGGCTGCTCGCTAATAACGATACCACCTGCATGGACACTCAAATGAGAAGGTAAGCCTTCAATGTATTTGGCATAGCGCAAAATAAGCGCACCGAGTTCAGCAAATTCAGCGAGGCTGCCCTTTCCCCTACTGAGCATTTTGCTTGTGCCCGCAGGTAAGCCAAATACCTTGCTGAGCTCGTGAATACAGGCGCGGTACTGAAAAGTACTATAGGTACAAAGCCAGGCGGCATTTGGATAGCGTTCAAAAATATAGCGAATGACGTCGTCGCGGTCTTTCCAAGAGAAGTCGATGTCGAAATCGGGTGGGTTTTTGCTAGTCCAGAGCCACAGGCTAATGCTAATTTTGGTCACGATATTTTTGTAGGAACTGTTTCTACAGGTA
>JALRJE010000118.1 GCA_023268965.1 Crocinitomicaceae bacterium | reverse complement strand
TAGTTACTGATGCCTACGGCTGCAGTACTGCTGCCTCAGCGTCAGTAAATGAGCCTGCAGCATGGGTCGTTAGCGCGGCAGTTACGCCCGCCGTTTTCGGAACAGATGGCGCAATTGACCTAACGGTTAGTGGTGCAACTGGCCCTTATACCTACAGCTGGGACAACAACGCAACTACCCAAGATCTCAACAATATCGACGGTGGCACTTATGTGGTAACTATTACGGATTCGTTAGGTTGTACCTATTCTGATTCAATCGTTGTGAATTCAATTGTTGGTCTGGATATTCAAGACCTCAATGCAGCGCAAGTATTCCCTAATCCAAGCAATGGTGACTTCTTCATTGCAGGTCCTGCTTTAACGAGCATTACACTTTACAACCAATTTGGTCAAAAAGTAAATGTAACATCCAGCACAATTGGTGAAGGAAAATACCAAGTAATGACTACACAACTTGCGAATGGCAGTTACATTTTGGAGCTCCAAAATGAAGGCGCTATTGTTCGCAAGTCTATTCAAATTATTCAATAACTGAATTCTGAATATTCTCAAAGACCCGGCATTTAGCCGGGTCTTTTTTTTGTAATTTAGTGTCGTGAGAATTTTATTTGGAGTCCTCCTTTTTTTATGCATCCCAACTATCTTCGGACAGGTTCTGCTCAACGAAGGTTGCAATAAAAACACAAGCCATTTAGACGAGAATGGTGATGCCCCGGACTGGATTGAACTATTCAATAATGGGCAGAGTAGCATTTCTCTGGAAAATTGGAAATTAGCTGACCGTTTAAACGGAAACGATGCATGGGTATTTCCAAATGTTACGTTAGAAGCGCAATCCTTTTTACGTATTTTTTGTAGCGGCAAAGACCGCTTTGCGAGTATGCCGTTTTTTGCAGCTAATTATACCGCCAATTTTATGCCAACCCAAGGCTGGAATACACATCTATTTGCTCAAAATTTTATCTGGGACGGCATCTCGAATATCGTGATCAACATTTGCTCGTACAATAGCACTGGTTACACAGAAAACTCCGTGTTTTATCAGCATTCTACTCCATTTGCTTCCTGCGCAGCGAGCTTTGTGGATGGTTCTGCTGCAGCTTGCAGCAATAATTCCGGACAAACCTATTTCCAAAGACCAAATATCAAACTCAATAATGCAATTATTGGCAGCGGTACAATCACCAACGGTACCACCGATTATCCGGCACCCTATGGAAATTGGTATTGGAGTGCGCGCCATCAGATTTTAATCAAGTCAAGTGAACTAACAGCGGCAGGCCTAACTGCAGGTCCTATTTCTTCGCTCTCCTTACAGGTTGCCAATACCAACGGTGAATTTTACGACTATATTGACATCGCTCTTAATCACACCACTCAAATAGACCTCGATCCTTATTTTATGCCGCTACCAGGTCAGCAATTCCACACAAATTTCAAACTAGATGGCAATGGAGAGCAGGTATATTTATGGAATCAAAGCAATCAACTACAAGACCAAATAGAAATTAAAAGCCCCCAGCCCGATATCTCTCTGGGTCGTTTTCCAAATGGTTCAAATCAAATTGAATGGATGAGCCCGAGCCCAGGATCAAGCAATAATGCCAATCAAATATATTCAGATACCCTTCCTAGCCCTCAAATATCGGTATCTAGCGGTATTTATAACGCCAATTTAAATGTCAGCATTTCTTCCTCTGTACCGAGTAGCGTAGGTAAACTCGTTTATACCATCAACGGTTCAGACCCTACTTTCAATTCAACAATTTATTCGGGTCCGGTTTCGATCTCTTCAAATACAGTTTTGCGTGCAAAGGTTTTTCCGATTGGTAATACAGGAATACTGGCAAGTGAACAAGCTGTCGAAACGTATTTATTCAATGTATCACATACCACCCCAATTATTCTGGTCAACACACCCAATCAAAATCTATACGGTGCCAACGGTATTTTTGACAACTGGTGGACCGACTGGGTAAAACCAGCCTATGCGGTAATTCTCGATACCGGCCAAACCCATCCCGTTATACACCAAAGTAAAACCGCAATTCGTATGGACGGCGGTGCGGGTGGCAGCCGCTCTCAGCCACAACGTTCTTTTAGACTCAGCTTTGCCCATGGCACCTTCGGAAATAAACCCATTGAGTTGCCAATCTTGCCAGACAGACCCAACAGAAATTTATATAGCGACATCTATCTTCGAAATGGTTCGAATCAATTCCTAAAGTTGCCTTACAAAGACGCTAGCCAAGTGCGCATGATGAGCGAAGGGAGCAACAATTATTATTCGAGCTACCGACCGGTTAGTGTCTACATCAATGGGGCTTATTTTGGACTTTATGAACTGCGCGAGAAATTCAATGCTGAATACTTTGAGCAGCACGATGGAGCAACGCGTGACTCCATCGAAATTCTCTCCTTGAGCTATTGGTATAACCTCGTTTTAAGAGCCGTTGAAGGCGATGTCGATCATTTCTGGACTGACTACATAAGCTTCAATGCGCTAGACCCTTTTTCACCGAGTTATTGGCAAGATGCCGATCAATATTTTGACCTCAAGCACTACACGGACTATATCATTGCTGAATCATGGATGGGCAATGTAGACTGGCCCGGAAACAACATAAAAATTTATCGGTCAGACGCAAGTCAGAAACGTTGGCGTTTTGCGCTCATTGACCTCGAACTATCTTTACAACCAAACGGCTGGACAAATTGTACTGAAAACCATATCGCCTACATGATGGGGCAAGGTGAAAACAACCCTTACATCAATATCTGGAAACAAAGCATCCAAAACATAAGCTATCGCAATTATTTCATCAACCGCTTTGCCGATCAAATGAATTCAAGCTACCGTACTGAGCAGCTCATTGCAACAGAAAATGCGTTCTACCAATCCATGTTACCCGAAATGCCAAAGCAATTTGCGCGCTGGGGAGACCCTTCCAATATTGCGGGGCAAATGGCTGATTTCGAAACCGATCATTTAACTTTTCAACAACAACTCGAATGTCGGTCTACTTTTGTTTTCAATCAATTGCGCTTGCAATTCGATTTAGAAAAGAAAGTGCAAGTGCAATTGGCAATTGAGCCACCGATGAGCGGAGAAATCCATTTAAATACGATACAACCAACAACTTACCCTTGGTCTGGAACCTACTTTGATGGTGTACCCATTGAAATGCAGCCCATTGCAAAACCTGGCTTCGTCTTTTCTCATTGGCTGCCCGCAAGCAATATTCCCGACACCCTATCTGATAGTTTAGTAGTAAACGTCACCCAACAGACGCAAACCTTCACTGCCGTTTTTAAAGCTGCACCCCTTGCGCCTGATGGGCCAGATATTCATTTTAGTGTTCAACCAAATCCAAGCAATGGTTTGTTCTCTATCATTAGCGACAACAAAACAATTGCAAAAACATGTGATTTTGAGGTTTTTGACCTGCAAGGGAGACGCATTCTTATAGGACAAGTTTCAGAAAGTAACGAGACTACCATTGATTTATCTGCTCAGCAAGCGGGAGTCTACTGGATTAGCATCTACAAAGGAGAGGAAAGGCTAGAAAACCTGAGTATTTTAAAGTATTAATCTTTTATAAACAAAGCCGAAAGCGCTTCATAAGCAAGCAATCTCCCTTGACTCAATTCTTGTTTGAGACGCTCGTAATGCCCCATTTTATCCCCATTTGTAAAAAACTGTTGTTGTAAATAATCTTGGAGTAATTGTTCAAATAACAATAACTCTTGCTCTTTACGTTTGTGTTGCAAAGCACCATTAAGTTGCATTTGGACAAAAAAGGCTTCTATCTGAGACCAAAGTTCTGTAAGGCCTGTTCCGTTTAATCCTGATGCGCACAGTACCCGTGGTTGCCAGTCGTCTGGCCTTTGGCTGAATACATGAATTGCACTTGCATATTCAGAACGTGCGGCTTTGGCTGCAACTTCATTGGCTCCGTCAGCTTTATTAATGACAATGGTATCGGCAAGTTCCATAATGCCACGCTTGATGCCTTGTAGTTCATCACCAGCACCAGCGAGCATCAAGAGTAAAAAGAAGTCAACCATACCGTGGACTAGCGTCTCTGACTGCCCAACCCCTACCGTTTCTACGAGAATGATATCATAACCAGCCGCCTCGCAAAGTGCAATAGCTTGGCGTGTATTTTTGGCAACACCCCCGAGCGTACGGCCGGCTGCACTTGGTCTGATGAACACATTGGATTCTTGAGAAAGGCGTTCCATGCGGGTTTTGTCGCCGAGTATGCTGCCTCCTGTACGCGAAGAAGACGGGTCAATGGCCAGAACTGCAACTTTATGACCTTGGGCCACTAATTGCAATCCAAAGTTTTCTATAAAGGTGCTTTTCCCGACGCCCGGAACACCAGTAATGCCAATTCGCTTGGCCGATTGGGTTGCTTGAGGTAAAGACTTGAGCAGGAGATGGGCAAGCTCTTGATCGGAAGACTTCGTGCTTTCGATGAGTGTGATTGCTTGTCCGAGGGCTGCACGCGAACCTTTGAGAATACCTTCCAGCAAGATAGCTTCATTGCGCGCCGCGCGTTGAGACTTTCGAGCAGCAAGCCAGCTATCAATATGTGACTGCTCAGGCTTCAAGGAGTTGTTGAAGTGCTAAAATAGCTTGATGAATATTCTGTTGGAGTTCAGGTAAGCTGGCCTCTAACATGTAACAAGGTGCAGTAATAATGCGGTTTGATGCATCGATACATATTTCTTGGATGCTGCAATCTGGTGTTTGCGCACCTTTCGCTTGTAAGCCCGCTTGAAAATCGGAAATGCTATATGGAGAGGTTGAATTAGTACTACCTATAGTTAGTTGCTGACCAATAGCCATATCTTCAAATGCAAGCGCCAAAAGGACGGGGCTCACACATAAGGCAACAATAGGCTTACCCACATTATACATGTTAACCAATAAGAGCTTGACGTCGGGGCGTATTTGCCCTTTTGGCCCGTCAAAAGCCCAAGTAGAAAAATTTTTAGCACTGCCAAAACCACCTGGAATGACAAGCGCGTCGATATCGGCAGGTGCGACCGTCCGAATTTCTTGTATCTTACCTCTTGCGATGCGGGCCGCTTCTTCGAGCATATTGCGTGGCGCTGGTTGTTCTTCTCCGTTGAGGTGATTGATGACATGATACTGAGGTGCATCTATTCCTATACAAACCGCTTCGTAACCAAGTTTTTCAATTTCGAGCAGCGTTAAGACTGCTTCGTGAATTTCTGCGCCGTCATAGACACCAGCGCCGGATAAAAGTACACCGATTTTCATGCCTTTTTTTGAACTAATTTACGGTATAATTCTTCGTATTGCGGCAAGATGGCCGTTAAACTGAAATTTTGCGAAGTGCGCAAGGCTCCTTCTTTCATTTGAGACAAATGAGCAGGCGCTAAAATTGTCAAAACATGTTCGGCCATTTGGTCTGTTTGCCCAACATCAGAAAGATAGCCAGATATACCGTGTTTGTTCACTTCTGGAATACCTCCGGTGTTCGAAGATACAACGGGCACACCCACAGCCATAGCTTCTAATGCGGCCAAACCAAAACTTTCTGTCTCTGAAGGCAGTAAAAATACATCGACTATTTCCAGAACATGAACGGTATCGCGGACTTTTCCTAAAAAAATTACATCATTGCACAAATGGAGTTCACGGCACAAGCGCTCGCAAGCATAACGGTCGGGGCCATCACCTACTAATATAAGTTTACAATCTTTTTGGGCGCGGACTTTAGCAAAAATACGAATGACGTCTTCTGTTCGCTTTACAGGCCTAAAATTGGAGATATGACAAAGTATAGCTTGCTCATCACTGGCATATTTACTACGGATATATGCTCTCTGTGTACCTTGTGGAGGATGTGGAGGTACAAAATTCGGTATGACTTGAATCTCGTTGGTTACCTTAAAATGAGCCAAAGTATCTTGCTTAAGGCTTTCAGAGACAGCCGTGACCGCATCGGACTGATTGATACAAAATGTAATGACGGGTTCAAAAGAAGGATCTTTACCAACGAGGGTAATATCGGTACCGTGGAGTGTTGTAACAAATGGTATCTGAATTCCTTCCGCTTTTAATATTTGTTGGGCCATAAACGCAGCAGAGGCATGCGGAATGGCATAGTGCACGTGCAAAATATCAAGCTTTTCGTACTTCACAACATCGACCATTTTACTGGCAAGTTGAGTTTCGTAGGGCTGAAAATCAAAAAGTGGGTAATCGGTTATGGATACTTCGTGGTAGTATATGTTTTCTCGAAAGGAACCCAAGCGTACAGGTTGTGAATAGGTAATGAAGTGAATTTCATGGCCTTTTGAAGCCAATGCTTTTCCGAGCTCTGTAGCAACCACTCCACTACCACCAAAAGTGGGATAAAGGACAATACCTATTTTCATTCTTGTTGATCTAAAGGGATAAAAAATGTGAGTCTGTAAATAATTGGCAAAATGCGGACTACTTGGCCAAATTCATTTTTGATTTGAAAAGTGTAACTGCTTCTAAACGGGCTATTGGGCGCATTAATAACATCGTAAAATAGGGCTGCATTTAAACGGACTTTTTCGGTAAGTTTGAGGTAAAATCCACCGCCAACCATGAGTGTTGGAGACCACGGCCTCACTACTTCTAAAGGATTTACAAAACTAAACGGACTTTTGAGGTATTGAAATTCAACACCACCAAAAATGAGGTCTTGATACCGATAATGTGCAAAAACACCGCCGCCCCAAGTGGTCATTTGGCTTTGTACACCTAGGTTATTTGCCCAGGTGCGCTGCACGCGAAGCGAAGGCCCAACCAATAAATTTTCAGAAAGTCTTGTGGCATATTTGAGTTCACCACCTACCGCACCACCCATATTGGAGAAACCAACATAAGGCTCAAGTCCGAGTTCAGAACCCATATAACGCATTTGCGCATGTGCTGGTACGGACGCGAAAAATGCAAAAATGAAGATAAATTTATTCATATTGAACGTTTGTACAAAGATACAGGATTTGCAGCCACCGCGCTTCTTTGTATCTTTGTAAAAAAGACAAGAATGATATTACTCGACGGAAGAGCCACCGCAGCTCAAATTCAAGAAGAACTCAAAGCAGCAGTGCAATTGCGTAAAGATGCAGGTCAAAAAATACCACATCTTGCTGCAATTCTAGTGGGTAATGACGGTGGGTCTGTATCTTATGTCACCTCGAAAGTTAAGGCGTGTGAAGCTATCGGTTTTGAAAGCACGCTTATACGGTACGATGAAACGGTACCCGAGGATATCCTTTTAGAAAAAGTAGAAAGCCTCAACCAAGATCGCAGCATTGATGGTTTCATTGTTCAACTGCCCCTGCCTAAACATATTGACGAACTAAAAATTACCCAAGCAATAGATCCTAAAAAAGATGTCGACGGATTTCACCCAAGAAACATTGGCAACATGATCTTAAACCTACCTGGTTTTTTACCCGCCACACCTGCCGGTATATTAGAACTCATGCGCCGCAATGAGATTCCTACTGAAGGAAAAAATTGTCTGATAATCGGTCGCAGTAATATCGTTGGGACCCCGCTTTCTATTATGTTGGGCAGAAACAGCAATCCAGGGAATTGTACGGTAACGCTAGCACATTCCAAAACACGCAACCTCAAAACGATATGCAAAGAGGCCGATATCATCATTGCGGCAATCGGCAAACCTAATTTTGTAACTGCAGATATGGTCAAAGATGGTGTTGTCATTATCGATGTAGGCACCACGCGCGTAGAAGACTCAAGCCGAGAGCGCGGCTGGAGGCTTGTTGGCGATGTACATTTTGACGAAGTTGCTCCGAAGGCAAGCTTCATTACACCGGTACCTGGCGGTGTTGGCCCCATGACTATTGCCTCACTCATGATGAACACACTCAAAGCCATGGAGCTCAATGGCAAATAAGATGCAAGAATTTCAGGTCAACGGCCCATACATCGAACTCATTGGCTTGCTTAAAGCACTAGGTATTGCCGAAACAGGAGGCCACGCCAAGGCAATTGTAGAAGAAGGTTACGTTCTAAGAAACGGTGAGCAAGAATTGCGCAAGCGCGCCAAACTCATCAGCGGAGATCTCATCGAAATTGATGATCTTCAGATCAAATTGATCTAAACAGCGCTCCTAAAAAAATCAACCTATTTCAAGGTTCTAAAATCTTGTCCTGCTTTTAGGCGCAATAGCGCAGCATAAATGAGGCGTATGCAATTTTCTACGTCCTCTTTTTGCACCATCTCTACGGTAGTGTGCATGTAGCGCAAAGGCAGCGAAATGAGCGCAGAACTCACTCCCTCATTAGAATAAGCAAATGCATCGGTGTCGGTGCCCGTAGAACGCGAAACCGCTGCGCGCTGAAATGGAATCTTTTCGGCATTGGCAGCATCAATAATGAATCGCAACAAGTTATTTTGAACTGCCGGGCCATAAGTGAGTACAGGGCCCTTACCGCTTTGTTGGTCGCCATTTTCTATTTTATCTACCATGGGTGTAGCGGTGTCGTGGCAAACATCTGTGATGATAGCAAGATCAGGCTTGATGCGGTGGGCCATCATTTCTGCGCCTCGCAAACCAATTTCTTCTTGTACTGAATTGACGATATACAGGCTAAAAGGTAATTTTTTCTTTTGTTCTTTGAGCAGGCGTGCTACCTCGGCGATCATGAAGCCACCTACTCGGTTGTCTAGGGCACGTCCGACGTATTTGGTTTTGTTGAGCACCATAAATTCATCCTCAAAAGTTGCCACACAGCCCACGTGTATTCCTAGCGCTTCGACTTCATCTTTAGATGCACAACCGCAATCCAAAAAGATATTTTTCATGCTTGGTGTTTCCTCTTTTTGTTGACGCATATGAATGGCAGGCCAACCAAAAACGGCCTTTACCGGTCCTTTGTCGGTATGGATGTTGACGCGTTTAGAGGGTGCAATCATGTGGTCTGAGCCACCGTTGCGGCGCAAATAAATAAAGCCATCTTTGGTGATATAATGCACAAACCAAGAAATTTCATCTGCATGCGCTTCTATCACTACTTTATAGGCCTGGCCAGGATTAATAATGGCAGCAACAGAACCGTAGGCATCTGTGATGTATTCGTCCGTGTAGGGCTTAATGTAATCTAACCACATTTGCTGACCAGAGGTTTCAAAACCTGTTGGGCTGGCATTATTAAGATAGGATTCTAGAAACTTTTCCGATTTTGGTGTGATGATTTTTTTCATGTTTTTATCTAATGAGCGTAACGTTCCCTTTGATGATATTCTCCAAGCCGCCGATACAAGTTGCTTGTAAATAGTAGTCATAGACATCGGGGTCGAGGAGTTTGCCTCGGAAGGTGCCGTCCCAGCCTTCTGTCAGGTTGGTTGTTTCCCACACGAGCTCGCCCCAGCGGTCATAGACTCGGAAAACAAAACTTTCGATGAAAGGCCCTCGGACATAAAGTTTGTCGTTGTTGCCATCTTTATTGGGGGAGAAGGCATTTGGAATAAAAACAAAAGGCGAAGCACAGATACTGTCGTAAACCTTAATTAATACGGTATCAGAACCGCTGCAAAGGCCGTCTGAAACGGTAAGTGTATAGAGTGTAGTTTGATCAATTAAAGCCTGGGGATTGGCTATATCCGGATTGGAAAGTCCGGTTGTAGGTGTCCAAGTATAGACAAATGAACCAACAGGAAAACTACTCAATTGAGAGGTTGTGTTGGGCAAAAGAATAGTTGGGTCTGCGCTGGCCGCTACGGCTAACGGATCTAGTGCCGAAACGTTCACAAAAATAGAGTCTTGTAATAGGCAATTTTGGGTAGTCAGCACCTCGACATAAATATATTGGCTGGCTGATAGCGCTACGCTTGCAGTTGGTAGCGCATTGGACCCTAAAATTAGGTTTGCTGGCGACCATTCGATACTTAGCGCATTGGTAGCACCCCCGAGCAAAAGTTCAAAAGGATCTTGTGAACAAACCAAGTTTGGGCCAGAAATAGCAAGCGAATCAGCGGTAATCTGGAGTTGAAGACTATCGATTGCAGTACAAAAAGGGGAGACTACTTGAACATAATACCAACCTGTTTGCGGATCAATTAGTGTCAGATTTGGCTGATTGTTGAGGTTGAGGGTGTCTTGGAATGCTGCTGTACTCGACCAAATAACCGACGATGGATTGCCCACAATAATAGGTTCAATGTTGGTTTCTGTTGATGAACAAAGTAAAATGTCTGCAGGCGCTGTTACTTGCAAAGCAGGGCCAACAGTAATTTGGATACTCATTTGGTCAGAACCCAAACAAAAAGTATCGGAAATAACTAGCGTAATGTTGTAGGTGCCGGGTTGGGCATAGGTAATTGTTGGTTCAAAAGTGGTGCTGTCTAGTGTGCCATTTCCGAAATCCCATAAATATGCGCTCGTAAGCGTTGAAGAATTGTTGATCGAAATACTCAAAGGAGCACAGCCCATGGTATCAGTAGTCGTAAAAGAGGCAGTTATCGGGGTATCAAAAGTAACAAAAACAGAATCCGCCAACGAACAAAAACCATTACTGACTTGGCAAAAATACCAACCACCTTGCGTAATTATAATGCTGGAGTCCTGAAGGGCATTTAAAGGATTATTTAGGTCATTCGTTAAAGACCAAATAAATTGCTGCGCAGTTCCTTGGGTTGCCGCAATCAAGCTATACGGTAAGGAACTACAGAGGCTAATGGTATCATTTAATTGAAGTACAAGTGAGTCCAGGACAAGAATTTGAATTTGAGCGGTATCCGTAATGAGACAAACACTGTCCGTCACATACAACAACACCTCGTAAGTTCCAGGATTCGTGTATACGATACTTGGGTTAAAAACGACACTTGTGGTATCTCCGTTACCGAAATCCCAGAGATAGGAGTCCCATTGGGTAGAGGTATTCTGAAAATTGACGCTGAGGTCTTCACAACCTTGAACATTTGAGCTGGTGAATTCTGCCGTAGGAATAAGTTGAAAATCGAACTTAAAGACCAAATTATTGCAATTGGCACTGTTATTTGTGCTTGACCAAGCTTGTGAGGAAGTTGGAAAATCGGAAAACCCGCCACAACCGCCGCAAACGGATTGGTACACTACACCGTTTTTATCAAAACGCGACGTACCGCCATCGACGTGTTCTTGGGCAAGTGCACCTCCCAGATAAGAACCGTAAAGTAAACCATTGAAATTGTTTTGTAATACCATCAGGTAAAAATCAAAACCGGTAGTTGTGGGTTGAAAGGCATTTGGAGAAACGGGCATACCGTTCATTGGCATAGATTGTAAGATATTGGCTCCCCAGCCGGATATATAAACGTTACCACATATATCTACTAAGAAGGCTGCAGGAGAAATATTGATTTGACTATTTCCATTTCCGATGACAGTAGAGGCCAAATTGGATGTGAGCGCCGAATTGAGCTTCAAAACAAATTGACTACTACCCGGATTACTATACGGCGCATTGTTGACCACAAACCCACCACCTACCGCTTGGCCTAGTAAAAAAACATGGTTATTGCGGTCAATTTCCACAAAAAATACTTGATCGTAATTTGGCGTGCCAACATAACTCGCTTTTATGATAGACGTTCCGTTGGCATCGAGCTTCGTCACAAAACCATCTGTTTTTCCGCCGTTGTAGGTACTTTGATAAGCGCCAGTGGTACCAATCAGGTCATTTGAACTTGTGCCACCCGCAAAAACGATTGCCCCGAGTGTATCGGTCTTTACTGAGTAGGCAGCATCGTCTTTGTTACCACCATAAAAGGAGGAAAACTCCAACGCAGAAAAAGTCGGATTCAAGCGAAAAACGACTGCGTCTTGACCCGCACCTTTTACCCCTTGAAATGCATTCTGCAGTGGAAAATTTACCGACCTCGTGCAACTCGCAACGAGAACAGACCCGTTCTGATCTAAATAAATTTCTCCTCTAAATTGATCGCCATAATTGGTAGTCAAAGAATCATACGCAACGACAGAATTGTAAGGTAAGCCCAATGTTCTGTAGTTGACACCATCGTTGGAAGAACCCCCAACATAAGTGCTGGCCATAAGATTTTGGCCATTCGCACTCAGCTTCGAAACAAAAAGATCTGAACCCTGGGCACCAAAATAGATGCCGTTATAGAAGAAATTGGTATTTAGAGTACCGCCGGCGTGCACTGCTTGAAACGCACCTGCACTAACCGGAAAATCCAAACTTGAAGTTGCTCCAAATAAATAGAGGTTGTTCAGTGAGTCGCAGATTAAACTATGTGCGGTTTCGGTTCCTTGCAGATGATCTCCTCCACCTAAAAAACTCGACCAAAGCATGGTGCTTCCGTCAGCAGAAAAGCGCGTGATAAAAACATCCGTAATACCATAGTTGCCTGCAATGGAAGTAAAATTAGAACTCGTGTCGAAACTTGCTAAACTGGGCAGCGGAAAATTATTACCATAGACCACGCCAGCAGAATAAGCTGTGCCGTCATTGCCATAGGTGGCCGTCATGCCAAAGTTGTCTGAAACGGCCCCGTTATAAGTAGCAAAAACCAAAATGGGGTCAATCACAAGCGGATAATTTGGGTCATAGGTTCCTAACTCGTAATGGAGAATGCCGTCTTTTGCCATAAGATAGCTACAATTGATCTCTTTTCGTTGCCCATTGATTTCTTGATAAGCATAGGGGCGTTCTTCTCTGACTTCACCTACTGTGGTTTTCAAGTACAGAACACCTTTTTTAATGCTGAGCTCTTGAGCGCCTATATACTGCCATTGGATTTGATTGACTGAGGCGCCGGGCGAGACTTCAAAAGCGTATTTATAGTGCCCGCTCTCATTTTGCCATTTCAAATGGACCCCTGGATAATAATTTTGATAATTTACCTCCTTAAAAGCTGAAACTTTGTTAACCCATTTGCTTTGGTCTTTACCGAGGAAAAAGTTATAGGTGTGAGCGTAGGGTTCATAAGCGCTGCTTGACACGCTAGGATTTACACCGATAAAGCGCTGCTCAATAAAATTGGAGACAAGCGTTGGATTATCTATTTGGAGGTGTTCGTGATGCGCTTTTTCTAAAGGAGCATAATCGGTGAGTTGATACAAAAAACGATCTGTGCCCATCCAAATTTTGACAGGGCCTTCTTTGGCTAAAAATTGGACGTCGGAGGGCCATTGCCCTTTGTTTTCTACGAATTCTTGACCCTGAAATTGCGCATGTGTTGGCAGGCCAAAGAATAGAACCACGACACAAAACCATAAAATCCGAAAGGAGGTCAACTTCATTCTCGCTAAGTTAAGCATTTCGACTAATTTTGTAAGAAGCATTTCTTTATGAATTCAATAAGCAACAAAATTTGCGCGCTCTTCGGCATCAAATACCCCTTGATACAAGGCGGCATGATTTGGTGTGCCGGGTGGGAGCTCGCGTCGGCGGTTTCTAACGCAGGAGGCTTGGGTCTTTTGGGCGCAGGCTCTATGTATCCTGAAGTACTTGATGCGCAAATTGTAAAATGTAAAGGAGCAACCAAAATGCCTTTCGGTGTCAATTTACCCTTGCTTTATCCCAATATCGATGCGCATATTGCCACCATTATTCGACACAAGGTACCTATCGTTTTTACCAGTGCCGGCAATCCGAAAACCTGGACCGAAACACTTCAAAAAGAAGGCATTACGGTGGTGCATGTAGTGTCAAGTGTCAAATTTGCACGCAAAGCCGAGGCCGCTGGCGTCGACGCCGTGGTAGCAGAGGGCTTTGAAGCAGGAGGCCACAACGGTCGGGATGAAACCACTACACTTTGTCTGATTCCGATGGTGCGTAAAGCGATATCCATCCCGCTTATTGCTGCTGGTGGCATCGGCGACGGCCGCGCCATGTTGGCCGTCATGAATTTAGGAGCAGATGGCGCACAAGTAGGCAGCCGCTTTGTGGCGTCTATTGAATCTAGTGCCCACGAGCACTTTAAAAAAGCTGTTATCGATAGTCAAGAAGGCGATACCCTTCTTACCCTCAAAGAACTTACGCCTGTTCGCTTATTGCGCAATCCATTTTTTGACGAGCTCATGGCTGCCTATCAAAACGGAGCCAACGCCGAGGAGCTCGCCGCTCTTCTCGGCCGGGGCCGAGCCAAAAAAGGCATGTTTGAAGGCGACCTCCATGCCGGAGAACTCGAAATTGGCCAAATTGCTGGCAATTTTGAAACTATTTTACCGGCTGGTGCTATCGTTCAAGAATTTATTACCGATTTCAACGCTGCATTAACAGCACAATCTACATTTCTACTATGATTCATTTTGAGCGTTTTACCCTAGAAAACGGCCTGCGTGTTTTGTTTCACAAAGAACCCTCCACGCCCATGGCAGTTGTTAATTTGCTCTATGATGTGGGCGCGCGCGATGAAAACCCGAAACAAACCGGCTTTGCCCATCTTTTTGAGCACCTTATGTTTGGCGGCTCTGTGCACATTCCAGATTTTGATGCACCTTTACAAGCAGCAGGTGGCCAAAGCAATGCTTTTACGAGCAACGACATCACCAACTATTACGATGTATTGCCCGCACACAACCTCGACACTGCACTATGGCTCGAAAGCGACCGCATGCGCTCCTTGGCCTTTACACCCAAAAGTTTAGAGGTACAGCGTCAGGTAGTGATCGAAGAATTCAAGCAGCGCTACCTCAATCAGCCCTACGGCGATACTTGGCTCCAATTACGACCCCTTGCCTACCAAAAACACCCATATCGCTGGGCTACTATCGGCAAAAACATCAAACACATTGCCGATGCCACCATGGACGACGTTCGCGCTTTTTTTCAGAAGCACTATCACCCCAGTAATGCGATCTTATGTATTGTAGGCAATTTTGAATTAGCAGAAATCCAACAAAAAGTCGCTTACTTTTTTGGAGACATCCCTGCACAAATAAAAGTGGAGCGCAAACTGCCACAAGAACCGATTCAAAAACGACTCAGGCAAAAAGTAATTGTACGCAAAGTACCTGCAGACTCTTTTTACTATGCGTTTCAGATGGGCAAACGCTTAGACAACGACTATTACCTAGCTGATCTCCTATCGGACCACATCGGCAATGAGAAAACAGGCCTGCTTTTTATTGAATTGCAGCGCAAAAAACGCTTGGTTTCTGAAATTACAGCTTATATCACGGGCTCTATCGACAACGGCTTGTTTGTCATCACAGGTAAAATCAATCCTAAGCGAACATTAATGGAACTTGACGACGCACTCTGGCCCTTGCTCGAAAAATATAAAGGCAAGAAAATGAGCAAAAGTGCCCTTCAGCAACTCATATTAAAATTACAAACCGCAAAAGCATTTCAAGACCAGGGCTTACTGAACCGTGCCATGAACCTCAGCTTTTTTGAGTTACTCGGAGACGCCGAACTAATCAACAAAGAAAGTGAGCGTTTTACAAGTATTCAAACTGCAGATCTCCAAACCTACGCCCAACAACTCTTCGATAAAAATCGTTGTGCATTGTTGCAAATTCAAGCCCAATTACCATGAAGCAACAAACAAATCGTGCTGTAATCGATAGAACTATTGCACCTACGCTGCGCCCAGTAGAACATATTTCTTTTGTTGCGCCCAGTGCGCACCCACTCAAAAACGGCGCCGTACTCTATTTTCGATATGGCCTTCAAAATGAAACCAGCAAAATTGAACTCCATTTTGCTGCAGGATCAGCAAATGACGACCCAATTAGTGTTTCATTGTGCGCCGGTCTTCTGATCAACGGTACCCAAAATCAAACAGCCAAGCAGATCCAAAAAGCGCTAGACGCGGTTGGTGCCTATTACGATGTATCGCTCAGCCAAGAAACAACAGTGGTAACGCTTTATGCACTTAAAGACCAACTGTTGAAGGCATACCGAGTTTTCCATGACAGTTTATTTGGGGCAAGCTTTCCGCAGAAAGAACTCAACGAACTGGTACACGAGCGCCAACAAAAATTCCGGGTACAACAACAAAAAGTGAGTTTTTTAGCGCAGAGGCTATTTCAGCGCAGCCTTTTTGCCGGATCTATTTATGCACAACAAATTCAATTAGAAGATTTCAAGCGTGCAGATCGGAGCGCAATTATGGCTTTTCATCAACAACATTACCTAAAGGGGCTCAAAAAGGTTTTTCTTATTGGCGATATTTCAGCCGCACATTTCGATACATTTCTTGGCTTATTAAATGAATATCAAAGCGAAATACCCAAGCGAACCGCTTTTGAGTGGAAACCGGAGGCAGGTTCAACGCATATTGAACAAGTAGCAGCCTTGCAAAGTGCCGTGCGGATTGGGCGGCCGCTCTTTAACAAAACACACCCCGACTTTTGTGCTTTTAGCGTCCTCAACACAATACTCGGCGATTACTTTGGTAGTCGCCTCATGAGCAACATCCGCGAAGATAAAGGCTATACCTACGGGATCGGCTCCCATATTGTCGAAAATAGCAAATTCGGATATTTCGTTATTGGGACAGAGGTTGGCGTTCAAACCCGAACCGCTACTTTTCTCGAAATACAAAAGGAGTTCGAACGCCTTCAAAACGAACCTGTTTCAAACGCAGAACTTGAACTCGTCAAAAGTTATCTCATGGGGCAATTGCTCAAAAGTGCCGACGGCCCTTACGCCATGCTCGACCTCTTCGCGAACGTCGAAACACTTGGGCTTGACCTCAGCTTCTACGACCATTATATCGCTGAAATCAAGGCTGTTGACGCCAAAAAACTTCAAGAATTGGCAAAGCAGTACCTCAATTGGGACCAAATGTTGATTATTTCTGCAGGATAGCAACCTTTAAAGGCCTTTGTCGTTATACTAAATAAGTAAAAAATACGTTATTCAACGGATGTTTAGGGCGCTTATTGTATTGGTCATGCTACTCAAGGCTTTCACAGGTCTGGGCTCACATGTCATGGGCGGCGAAATCACCTACAAACATCTCGGCAACGGCAACTACCAATTTGAACTTGTTTTTTACCGTGACTGCAATGGCGCCGATGTCAATGCCGTTTCTGAAACACTACGTGTTTGGAACCACCCTAGCCTTACTGCCATTCCAGTCTTGTTTATACAACGACAAGATTTATCGCCAAATTGTACACAAGTACCAGGCGGGGCAGGGCCATTACTTTGCGGTACAGGTAACAACGGTGGAAACGGAATTGGAGCTATCGAAAAAGTCATTTACCGCAGTGCGCCTGTTGCACTTAATGGCAATCCTCCAGCTCAAGGCTGGGCTTTTACTTATGAAAATTTCTCGCGCAGTGGCGCACTCACTAATCTCAGTAATCCTTCGACCTACGGAATTACCCTCGTAGCTAAAATTTTCAATTTGTCACAACCCGACGACTCCCCGGTCTTTAATGAAGACCCCAATTTTGTGAGTTGTGCGGGTTTACCTTATCAATATAATGCGGCAGTAAGTGATGCAAATCTAGATTCTTTACATTTTGAATTTGGCGTGCCCTATGACCACTTCCCGTTGGGCACATATAATCCGCCAAGTAATCCAGCACCTATTCCGTTTAATAATGGGTTCTCCTACCTCAACCCGACACCCGGGCCCGCCATCAATGCAAGCAATGTAGCTACAGCGCTCGACCCAAATAACGGTAATCTGACCTTCAATAGTTTTACGATCGGTAATTACGCACTCAAAATTGTTGTTAAAGCCTACCGATCAGGGGTGCTTGTTTCTGAGACGGAACGAGAAATACAGCTGGTACTTCAGCCTTGTAATAGCAGTAATTTTCCGCCTACAATTGCACCTCCTTTTGCTGGTGGCACTTCCTATGAACTCACTGTGAATGCCGGTGAGCTCATCAATTTTGATTTACTCGTGACCGACCCAGACACCCAAATGAATGGCAGTGCGCAAAATATCACGTTAGAAGGGAACTTACCTTGTACAATTGGGCCCTGCCCTAGTTTGAATGTCGGACTTCCATTTACAGCAGCTGCACAAATTCAGGCACAGTTCTCGTGGCAGACAACTTGCGATCATATTTTAGACGGACAAGGCCAGGCACAAGCACAAAAAACGTATCATTTTGTATTTAAGGCGTCAGATGACGTTTGTCCTATTCCTCAGGTGCAGTACACAACCATCACCATTCACGTTTTGAATTCAGGTATCATTGCTGCACCAGAAATTGCCTGTATTCAAACCAATAATGCCAATGAGCTGACGATCAATTGGCCATCCATCAATTCAGGAAGTACCTCCGGATTTACCGCTTTTCAATTGTATTCCCTCCAAAATGGTTTATTATACGATACATTAAATGTGAATGCCACTAATATGACCATTCCACCTATTTGGAGTAGCCATGACTTCTACATTGCTGTAGCCTCAGGTTGTGGGGGTTCTTTTTTAAGTTATTCAGATACGGTCAAAAACATACTGCTCACGCTTAACAACCCCAATAACGGTACAGCAGTACTCAACTGGAACAAACCCAAAACCACACCCTCACCACTCTACAGCAGCCATTATTATATCTATCGCGAATACCCAACCAATTTCTTTAATTTCTTGGATAGTGTACCCTACAACCAAACAAGCTACATAGATACGATTGACCTCTGCAATGAATACTTGCGTTACCGCGTCAATTTAAAAACCAGTACCTGTAATTTTAATTCGAATAGGCCCGGAGACTCACTCACCGACATGATGACGCCATTCATACCGGTTTTATCGAGCGTAGGTTTTGACACCAGCACACAACAATTGCAAGTGCAATGGAACGTCAATGCCGCACCAGACACCTACGGCTACGTTATTTATACTTTTGATGTAAATGGTTTTCTAATCGAACTCGATACGGTTTACGGCCAAAATAATACCTCTTACCTACATAATGTTGCTTTTGATAACGGCCCGTACACCTATACGGTTGCTGCATTTGACTCCTGCTTTACCACCAGCAATCCACCCTCCTTTCAGACCTCGGCAAAAGCCAATCTTCATACATCTATTCATGCCAGTTACCTCATCGATATGTGCCCTCAACGCGTAGATTTGAACTGGAGTAAATACGGAGGCAATACTGTTCTAGATTACGAAATCTGGAGCAAAAACAACAATACCTGGACGCTTTTATCCAGCACTACGGATACCAATGCAAGTATCAATCTGCTTAAAAACGAAAGTTATTGCTTGTATATCAAAGCGAATCTACAAAATGGGTTTTCTGCGTTTTCGAATCCTTTATGTTTTGTTATGCCGCAGCCAACGCCACCCAGCTTTCATTATTTCAGCGTTGCGAGTGTACTAGACAGCGACATTGAGCTCAAGGCTTGGGTAGACCAAAGCGTTGGTATCACGAGCGTACTTTTCGAAAGAAAAGACACAAACGGTGTTTTTGAATTAATTGGCGAAGGACCTATTTTAAACAACACTGCTTATTTTCTCGACGAAGACGTCGATACCGATTGGGGCCCCTGGACCTACCGCAGTATTTACCTGGACAGCTGTGGCAACCCGGGTGCCTACGCCAATGAAAACAGCACTATTTTTGTGCAGGGCAGCGCTGATCAGTACAACATGATCAATTCCCTTTATTGGTCGCCTTATACTCAATTTGCCGGGGCCATTGCAAACTATCAGGTATTCAGAAACGCCTACGGAACCTGGGAGGCCGTGCCTGTTCAAGTGTTACCCGACGGCAGTTATGACCTCACCGATGACGTTTCTCAATTGCGCAACAAAGGCGAAGTATGTTACAGGGTAATGGCCCTAGAAAACCTGAATCAATTTGGTTTGATAGACAGTAGTTATTCCAATGAATTTTGCCTGACCTACGACCCCCTCATGTTTGTTCCGAATGCCTTTACGCCAAATGGCCTGAACCCTATTTTTTTACCGGTGGTGCAAAACGTAGATCCTGAAAAATATACGTTTAGCATTTTTGACCGCTGGGGCAAAATAGTTTTTGAGACCAATGACCCTCAGGAAGGTTGGGATGGCATTATTGGAAGCTCTGGCCTACCTGCCACCAACGACGTATTTCAGTACCGCATCGAAATTATCCTCAACAAAACCGATGCCATTGTCAAACTTGGCTACGTCACGCTCATCCGATGAATTTAGACCGCATTCTTGTTATTCAAACTGCTTTTTTAGGTGATGTTATTTTAGCCACTCCCATTTGGGAAAACATACATGCCGCTTATCCTCATGCGCAAATCGATGTAGTAGTCAAAAAAGGAAATGAAAGTTTATTAACTGGGCATCCGTTCTTGCACCAAGTTTTTATTTTCGATAAAAGGAACAAGGTAAAGAACCTCTGGAATTTGGGTAAAACCTTGCGTTCTCAACAATACGACCTCGTTATCAATCTACAAAGATTTGCAAGTTCAGGTATATTAACGCTTTTGACGAGAGGTAAAGAAAGTCGTGGGTTTCAAAAAAATCCGTTGTCGCATTTTTTCTCCAAGCGCTATCCACACGAAATGAAACCTGATTGGCATGAGGTGGACCGCAATTTATGTCTGATTTCAGATTTGGTCACTGCCCCTATCCGGAGACCTCAGTTATTTCCAAGTAAAGATGATTTGAATTCAGTTCAAATTTATCAAGATGATCCGTATTTCTGTCTGGCTCCCACTAGTGTTTGGTTCACCAAGCAAGCGCCGCTAGAAATATGGTTGGAGTTGATAGAAAAGTTGTCGCAAACAAAGGAGCAGATTTTCCTTTTAGGAGCGCCTTCCGACCGCGCTTACCTCGATGAAATTGTAAAAAATACAAGAAGCGCACAAGTCATCAATTTAGCTGGTCGCTTATCGCTTTTACAATCTGCCGCACTCATGGCTGGGGCCAAACACAATTACGTCAATGACTCCGGCCCCTTGCATTTGGCTTCAGCCACCAACGCTCCAGTAAGTGCTTTCTTTTGCTCAACTGTACCCGAATTTGGTTTCGGCCCACTTTCAGACCATTCTGATGTTATCGAGGTGAAAAATTTAGATTGCAGGCCCTGCGGTTTGCATGGTCATAAAGCATGTCCGAAAGGGCATTTCAAGTGCGGAAAAGATTTAAAAATTTAGTTTATTTCAACTTTCCTGCCTCGTACATCGGTATTTATTTTACCGTTTTCATATACCATCTGGCCATTGACAAAGGTCATTTCTACGGTTGAAGAAAAAGTATGACCCACAAACACCGACCAAGCACACTTTGAATGCAGGTTCTCTTTTGTTACTGCGTGCGGCTTATCGATATCAACTAATACCAAATCGGCATAATATCCCTCTTTGATAAAGCCACGCTCCTTGATGCCATAAAAAAGCGCTGGGTTCTCAGCTGTTTTCTCGACTACCTTCTCCAAACTTAAAAAACCGGCATCAACCAAACTCAAGAGCATTTGCAGCAGGTGCTGCACCATTGGGCCACCAGATTTGGATTGCATGTAGGGCTGTTGTTTTTCTTCTAGTGTATGTGGAGAATGGTCGGTAGTTATGAAATCGATGTAGTTCTCGTTGAGTGCTTTGAGGAGGCCAAGTTTGTCGGCTTTGGTTTTGATCGAAGGATTGTATTTGCTGAGCGGCCCAAAAGTTTGGTAATCTTCTAGTGAAAAATAAAGATGTGGAATACTCACCTCGCAGGTCTGACGCTTTTGGGCAAGAGGAAGGTCTTTATCGAACAACAAAGCCTCTTTATAGGTGGTGAGGTGCAGAATATGCAACCTTGAATTTGTTTTTTTTGCTAATTCAAGACTCCTTTTGGTGGCCACAAAACAAGCATCCTCTGAGCGGATCTGGGCATGTGCATCTATTGGAATATCGCGTCCGTATTTCTTGATATACGCTTCTTCACTTTGCTCAATAAGTGCAGAATCTTCACTATGAATGGCTACAATACGGTCTGTTTGCTTCCAAATGCGTTCAAAAGCCTCCGGATGATCGGCTAACAATTGGTTGGCACCAGAAAAATACAGACCGTCGTCGGTGAGGGCCACAAATTTTTTGTCCTCGAGATCGTAGTCTTTGAGTAAATCGAGGTTACTTGCCGATACACCAAGAAAAATTCCAAAATTGCAATAGGAATTTGCTTTGGCGATATTTAACTTCTCTTGAACCAACTCGGGGCTAAGCGTGGCCGGCTCCGTATTAGGCATATCAAAAACGGTAGTAACGCCACCTGCAACGGCTGCTGCACTTTCCGTTTGCCATGTTGCTTTGTGCGTGAGGCCCGGCTCTCTGAAATGCACGTGGGTATCAATGAGGCCGGGAAAAATATGCTTGCCTGAGGCATCTATGAATCTTTCTCCAGGGCGTAATTTTAGACTTGTTCCAATTTCTATTATTCGGTCATTGGCGATACGAATATCCAACGCCTCCGAGCCTTTTGAAGAAACAACAATTCCATTTGCAATTAAATACGCAGCTTGTTTCATAATTTTCTGGGCTTATTGAGTTGTCTGAGCATCCATAATGAGATCAAAATGATGAAAGCGGCCAGTACCTTCGACCATACTTCATCTGCAAAAATCACAGATAAAATCATTCCTAGTATCATGATGACTAATAGAATGCGCATTGGATCTGCTATTGACCTTGTCCAAGAGAATAGGACGCTTTGCCATCAAAAGCATACAAGTTTTCAGTTTTGACAACATCTATTCCAGCTGATTCAGCTTGTGAAAGCAGCTCAATGAGGCCTTTTTTGGTTGCAGTAGTGTCATTGTTAGCCATAAAGCGACAACGCCAATGGTCGGTACAAAACGTTTCCGGAAAACCGCCTGGATATACTTTAATTCCTCTATTGGTAATGAGTGCCAATTCAAATTCGGAGGAAGAAAGTGCTTTCAATTGGGCAGCTAACTCATTTACATCTGTTCCGGACCAATGTACGAAAAGGTCAACACCTTGTAAAGTCTTTTGCTTTGGCGCTTTGCGCTCGTATTTTGGCAATTGAATTCTGGCATTCTCTTGATAAGAAACTGCTGGGAAGTTTTGTGGAACCTGCCCTAAATTCGCAATCAATGCTTCAGTAAATTCTCTCGTGTTCACCCGACGTGTACTCACGCCGTCTTTGTAAATATCAAAAGTATGCACGCCGTCTTCAATGGTTTTGAGCCAAGCGTTTTGGATTTTTTCGGCCACTTGTGTTTGCCCCACATGGCTGAGCATTTGAACTGCCCCTAGCAACAAGCCTGAAGGGTTGGCAATGCCTTGGCCGGTTATCATAGGTGCAGAGCCATGAATGGCTTCAAACATGGCACATTCTTCGCCAATATTAGCAGAACCCGCAAGCCCAACAGAACCTGCAATTTCTGCAGCAATATCTGAAATGATATCTCCATATAAATTGAGCGTAACAATCACTTCGAAATCTTGAGGTGCATTGGCAAGTTTGGCTGCACCGATATCGATGATCCAGTGGTCGTTGGTGATTTCTGGATATTCTGCAGCAATTTCATTGAATACTTCTCTGAACAAACCATCGGTTTGCTTCATGATGTTGTCTTTGGTAAAGCAGGTTACTTTCTTTCGGCCATAAAGTTTGGCATATTCAAAAGCATAACGGATGATTTTTTCACAACCTGGGCGGCTAATGAGCTTGAGGCACTGCACTACTTCGTCTGTTTGTTGGTGTTCGATGCCTGCGTAGAGGTCTTCTTCGTTTTCACGAATAATCACCAAATCCATTTTAGGATGCTTAGTAGAAACGTAGGGATGCAAACTAAAGCAAGGGCGAATATTGGCATACAAGCCCAAAAACTTGCGCGTAGACACATTCAAGCTCTTGTAGCCCCCACCCTGCGGTGTGGTAATTGGCGCCTTCAAAAATACTTTATTGCGGCGGATGGTATCCCAAGCCTCTGGGCTTATTCCGGCAGTGTTACCTGCTAAATAAACCTTCTCACCAATTTCAATTTCATCATATGCTAATTGGGCACCAGCTGCTTCCAAAATAGAAAGCGTCGCCTCCATAATTTCTGGCCCAATTCCGTCTCCTTTTGCTATCGTAATACGTGTCATAAAAAGTCAATTTTTAAACGGCAAAATTGACTTTTTTTGATGATTTGGTTTTATTTATATGTTTTATGATAAACATAAAAAAAGCCATCCGAAGATGGCTTTTGATTAAATATGAATTTGGAGCTTAAGCCAGAACTTCTTTCACTAAGTCGGCGGCTTCTTGGAGTTGTACTGCGGAGTGTACGTTGAGACCTGATTCGTCAATCAGACGCTTCGCTTCTTCGGCGTTGGTGCCCTGGAGGCGAACGATAAGTGGAACAGGTAGTTGACCAATATTTTTGTAGGCGTCTACAATACCTTGTGCAACGCGGTCGCAGCGAACGATACCACCAAAGATGTTGATGAGGATCGCTTTTACATTTGGATCTTTTAAGATGATGTGAAAGGCTTTTTCTACGCGCTCTGCGTTGGCTGTTCCGCCGACGTCTAGGAAGTTAGCAGGGTTACCGCCAGACAACTTGATGATATCCATGGTGGCCATAGCGAGGCCAGCACCGTTGACCATGCAGCCTACGTTTCCGTCTAATTTAACGAAATTGAGCCCAGCTTCGTCGGCTTCTACTTCTGTAGGATCTTCTTCTGATTTGTCGCGTAAGGCAGCGAGATCTGGGTGACGGAATAAACCGTTGCCATCTAGACTAACTTTGGCATCAACTGCGATGATTTTGTCATCGGATGTTTTGAAGAGCGGGTTGATCTCGAACATGGAAGCGTCGATGCCGACGTAGGCGTTATAAAGCGCCGGTACGAATTTGACCATATTTTTGAAAGCCTCTCCGGAAAGCCCAAGGTTGAAAGCTATTTTGCGCGCTTGGAAACCTTGCAGACCTACGCGTGGATCGATGTGCTCTTTGAAGAGTTTTTCAGGGGTGTGCTCGGCAACGTGCTCGATGTCCATACCACCTTCGGTAGAATAAATGATGACGTTGCGGCCAGACTCGCGGTCTAGGAGAACGGACATGTAGAATTCCTGAACTTCTGTTGGGCCAGGATAGTAGACATCTTGAGCGATGAGCACTTGATTTACTTTTTTGCCTTTGCCGTTGGTTTGAAGCGTTGTGAGGTGGCCACCGAGGATGCCAGCTACTTTTTCTTCAACTTGGTCAATACCTTTTGCAAGTACCACACCGTGAGAACCTGTTTCTTCGACAGTTCCTTTACCACGACCACCCGCATGGATTTGTGCCTTTACTACATACCAAGAGGTACCGGTTTCTTCTGTGAGTTGCTTAGCTGCCGGGACAGCCGCTTCAATACTGTCAACTACAATACCTTCTTGGACG
>JALRJE010000022.1 GCA_023268965.1 Crocinitomicaceae bacterium | reverse complement strand
GGGTTTACTGGTCACCATGGCTTTGAAATACGGCTTTGATATGCCAGAACCCAACAAATGGGTTGGCTATATCCACGGCTTCTTATTTATCATTTATTGTTTTTACATCGCCTACTTTCTGTTTGAAGAAAAATGGCCGTTTGTCAGGTGTTTGATCTTGTTCCTTACGGCTTTCTTACCATTCGGTACTTTTTGGGCCGAGCGCAAGTATTTGAGGTAAAAAATAGAAAGCGTAATCTCGAAAAATAAAGTTGTTACCTTTGTTAAAAATTGAAGCAAATGTCAAATCACTTACTTAAAGGAAAAAGAGGCATCATCTTTGGTGCATTGAACAATCAAAGTATCGCTTGGAAAGTGGCGCAAAGAGCCCACGAAGAAGGTGCTACTTTTGTGCTCACCAACGCTCCTATTGCCATGCGCATGGGTGAAATCAACGAACTCGCAGCCGAAACAGGCAGTCAGGTCATACCAGCCGATGCCACAAGTATCGCAGATCTCGAAAACCTCGTTACCCAAGCCCAAGAAATTTTGGGTGGTAAAATCGATTTTGTATTGCACTCGATTGGCATGTCGCCAAACGTACGCAAAGGAAAGCACTACACTGAAAACGACTACAACTACTATGGTCAAACCATGGATGTTTCCGCAATGTCTTTGCACAAAACCTTAGCTACCCTCTATAAGCACGACGCCATGAACGAATGGGGTTCAGTTGTTGCGCTTTCTTACATTGCGGCACAGCGCATCTTCCCAGACTACAACGACATGGCTGACGCCAAATCTTTGCTAGAATCAATTGCGCGTTCTTTTGGTTACCACTACGGTATCAAAAAGAAAGTACGTGTCAATACCATTTCTCAGTCCCCTACTGTAACTACAGCAGGTCAAGGGATCAAAGGCTTCACAGAATTCATCAACTTCTCTGAGCAAATGTCTCCACTTGGTAACGCCAGCGCCATTGCTTGTGCAGACTACTGCATCAGCATGTTCTCTGACCTCACCAAATACGTCACTATGCAGAATCTCTTCCACGACGGAGGCTTCTCCAATACAGGCGTTACCCAACAAGTCATCGAACGCTTTGGCGATCAATAAAATCTTCCGATTTTAAACAAAAAAGGCCGCTGCAGCGGCCTTTTTTATTCGTTAAAGATTTGGATCAATCTACTTTCCAATCTAATCTCGACCTTGTGTACGGAATATTTGCTTTATCGAGCGCCTCGTGCAGCTTCAATACACGTGTTTGGTAAGTGGCGAGGCTGGCCTTGAATTGCGCATATTCTTGTTCGACCATTTGGAAGTTGGCTTTGTGCGTTGCACTCACGCCTGTTGTGTTTTCAGAAAGCTGGTAGTCAATCATGCCTAAACGGCTCGTGAAGGTTGGCGCGGTTTCAAATTCGTGCCTTGTTCTGATGGCGTCTCCGTAGAGCTGCTCGCGAAGTTGCGCTTTGAGTAACTTGAGTTCACGAATTTCTGTAAATAGCAATAGGTCCGTATTCGGATAGTTCAAAACAGCTTTTTCTATAAGCTCCAATTCAGTATTGAGCTCCTCGTAACGTTTTTCGGAACCACTCACTTTTCGATTGAGCTCGGCAACGCTTGCGCGAAAGGCATCTAAAGCGGGCTGGTCTTTGGCCAGTAGGGTTTGGTTATTTAGGCCTTTTACTACAAATGGTGTGTTGGCAATGAGTTCCTCTACTTTTCCATTGTGAACCATCACGACTTTCAAATGATAGGTGCCCGGCACCACCAATGCGCCTCGACCACGGCTTCCGATGGGGTTGGTGCTGGCTTTTCGCAGGTTCCATTGCTGGCGCACCAGCCCTTTTTGTGGGCTACTGCTCATGCGGCGAATTTCCGTTCCGTTTGCATCAGAAATGATCCAGATCAGCTGAGCAGCCTCGTCTAAAGCCTCTGCTTTCAGCGCTTCAAAACTTGGATAGACCACATCTTTTTTAGCTTTCTCTAATTCTTTTTCTTTGGTCTGACGATCTGTTTTTAAAGAACTTGGAACTTCTTTGAGGTACAATGTAAACGTAGCACCAAAACTTGGATTTTTGGCTGACCACATGTTGTGCCCTTGAAAGCCCGTACCCTCCAAGCCCAGCGGATCAGCCTCTATGTAGAGGAGTGCATCTTTAATTGGATAGAGGTGTGCCTTTTTGTCAAGATTTTCTTTAGAAATTGTGCGCAAAGGGCTGTAGTTGTCCAAAACATAAAAACCGCGGCCAAAGGTAGCCGCTACGAGGTCTACCTCGCGTTCTTGAATATCGAGGTCATAGACGGCAATGGTTGGCAAACCCGAAAGTTTGGTCCAGTTGAGGCCGCCATCGGTTGTGAAATAAGCGCCGAATTCGGTCCCGACAAATAATAAGTTTTCTTGCACTGGATCTTGCTTGAGACAGTAGACTGTTCCACGAGCAGGTAAGTTACCAGCAATACTGATCCAAGTTTTGCCTTTATCTATAGACTTTAGTAAGTATGGTTTGAAATCGCCTTGGCGCTGCGCATTGAAACATGCAAAAACAATGTTTTCTTGGTGAACTGAGGCCGTCAGCATGTTGACTCTGGTATTCAATGGAACCCCAGGAAAAGTTTGGTATTTGGCCCAAGTTTGGCCGTCGTTTTCGGACACTTGTACCAAACCGTCGTCGGTACCCACGTACAGCAGACCTTTCTTTTTGGGCGATTCGTCTAGCGCCACAATGTTTCCGTAGATGGTAGTGGACGCATTTTTCATGACCGCATCGATGGTCCAGACTTGGCCCATGACTTCAATTTCATTGCGGTCGATTTGTTGGGTGAGGTCAGGGCTAATTGTTTGCCAGTCGTCACCGCGGTTACTCGATTTAAAAAGTTTATTGGCCGCAAAATAAAGCGTACTGGCATCGTGCTTAGACACAATTAAAGGTGCATCCCAATTCCAACGATATGCTGGTTCCCCAAGTGCTGGCATAGGCTGAATAGGCACTTTTTCTCCTGAAGCGCGGTCGTAGCGCACGAGCCAACCATACTGTGCTTGTGCATATGTAATGTTCGGATTTGACCAATCTGTGGCTGACTCGAAGCCGTCGCCGCCGTTGGTGATGAACCAATCGGTATTGAGAATACCCGAAACATTTGGCGTTGCAGAAGGGCCACCCATCGAGTTGTTGTCTTGGGTGCCTCCATAAATATTGTAAAAAGGCACCGCGTTATCGGTTACAACCTTATAAAATTGAATGATTGGCAAGTTGCCAAAAAAACTCCATTCTTTGGCATGCGTGTAGGTTTCATACAAACCACCGTCGCAGCCCACCAACCAATGATTGGTATTGCTGGGGTCTATCCAGATGCAATGGTTGTCTACGTGCTTGTTTTTTTCGCCAGTGGGCACGAATGTTTTGCCGCCGTCAGTACTATGGTGCATGTAGGTGTCCATGGCAAAAACTTTATTGACGTCTTTGGGGTCACAGCATATTTCTTGGTAGTAGTTGCCGCTAGTAGAAAAGGTTCCTTGCTTGGACCAATTCTCGCCTTTATTGGAAGAGCGGAAAACACCGCCTTTGCTGTACCGTGCCTCTACAATTGCATACACCACATTGCCATCGGCAGGCGAGACTGCAAGGCCTACACGACCCATATCTGATTTAGGCAAGCCGTTATTGATTTCTTTCCAAGTCAGACCACCGTCGGTAGATTTATACAGGCCTGATTCTGGACCCCCTCCAATGTAAGTGTATTCATGGCGGCGGCGCTGATGTGCAGATGCGTACAAAATGTCTGGGTTGTTCGGATCAATAGCAATTTCTGCGATACCGGTATGATCAGAAACAAAAAGCGTGCGGGTCCAGGTAAGGCCGCCGTCGGTACTTTTATACACCCCGCGCTCGCCACCGCTGCTCCAAAGTGGCCCATATGCTGCTACCCAAATGATATTTTCATTGGTAGGGTGCACAATAATTTCACCGATATGCTCCGAGTTTTTAAGGCCCATATTCGTAAAAGACTTTCCGCCATCTAAGGACTTATAAACGCCATCGCCGTAGGAAACCGAACGCTGGTTGTTGTTTTCTCCGGAGCCAACCCATATGGTATTCGGGTTAGACGCTGCAATGGTAACGCAACCTAAAGAATAAGAACCGTAGTTGTCGAAGATAGGCTCAAAAGTGATGCCGTGGTTGTTGGTAAGCCAAAGACCACCTGAGGCTGCAGCTACATACCACATATCTTTATTGGTAGGATGAACAGCGAGGTCTATAACCCGTCCTGAGGTTAGCGCTGGCCCTACCATCCGAAAAGACAATGCACCTACCGTTGCGGCATCAAAAGGAAGTTTTTCTGGTGCAGCAGTAGTTTTCTTTTGGGCAAATGCCAAGCCAACAGAGCATAGGACCAGTAAAAGCAATAATTTCATACGTTGTTTTTTTTTGCTAAAAATACATTAAATTCGTGCAACCTCAAACCCCAATTTAACGTCTTGTTAATTTAAGCCTAAGTCCTGCTGCTATGTTTAGAACTATACTATTATTCGTCTCTTTTTTCTTGATCCTAAAGGTTCAAGCTCAGGTGCTTGTCGACTCTCCGCTCTATCATCAACTCAAAGGTTCAGGACAACTTGGAACGGTCAATATAGAGGCCAACACCTCCTTGCACATGCCATTAGCCAGCGTCAAGCCCGCTACCTACAACAAGGCCAATGCGTGTGACTGCTACATCGAACCCGACTCTTCCTACACCCTAGCCATGCAACCCAACGACGACGGCTCTACAGGATTTATACCCATACCTTTTGACTTTAATTTATACGGTCAAACCTACAACGGCATTTATATCAACAACAATGGTAACCTCACTTTTACTGGCCCCATGGCCACGTTTTCTGCCACTGCTTTTCCATCGGTAGGCAACGGCATTGTGGCGCCATTTTGGGGAGATGTCGATACCCGCAATGGCAATGGGCAAGTGCTCTACAAAATTACCCCAACCGCTGTTTATGTCAATTGGGTGGCGGTAGGCTACTACGCATTTCATGGCGACAAACTCAATACCTTTCAACTCATCATTACCAACGGCTCTGATCCTGTCATCGACGGTGGCAATGTGGCTTTTTGCTACCAAAACATGGACTGGACCACCGGCGACGCCTCACAGGGCATCAATGGCTTTTATGGCGTACCTGCCACCTGCGGCGCCAACAAAGGTGACGGCATGGCTTACTTTTTGATCTCACGCTTTGACCACCCCGGCAATGACTTCGACGGAGCACTTGGTAACCCAGACGGCATCGACTGGCTCGACTTCAAAAGTTTTGCTTTTGACGCCTCCAACGGCGGCAATATTCCACCGATCCCGGAGGGCATTGCCTCCTGCGATACCTTCAAAATTTGCGCCCTCGGAGACTCCGCCGACTTCAGCATCAACTTTCTCTCCCCAGAAACCAATCAAAGCACTTCCATTACTTACTCAAATGGTGGCCTAACCACACTCCAACAAATTTCCAACACGCCGGGCAACACCGCCAATATTGTGTTGCGTGCCATTGGTTCTTTAGCCACCATGGGCACCTATGACATCACCGTCACAGCTACCGACAACAACCTCCCAACGCCAGGTGTTACGGCGCTCACATTTGTGGTCGTGATCGATACCATTGTCAATAACCTCGACTCCGCACTTTTGCTCGTCTCCAACTCCTGCGGAGCCATCGATCTGAGCGTAACCAACGGCCCCTATGACAGCTACCTCTGGGACGACTTCACCGTCATGCCTACGAGCTCCATTAACACCGATCAAATCTACGGCGTCACCGTGAGCAAAGATGGCTGTTACAAGCATATATCCGATACCTTCGATGTGGTCAATCCATTACCCATCAACTTACAAGGGCCCTTGGCATTTTGCCCGCCAGATACCTCTGTTAGCTTGAGCATACCAAATGCCAGCGCTTATTCAACAGTGAGTTGGGGGCTTTCCAACCCTACCCTCAATTCACAATTTACCAACAGCTTAGGGGCCGGTACCTACACAATTAACCTACTCGATAGCGCTGGCTTGTGCAGTACCGATACCACATTTACTGTTTTTGGAACCAGCGCTTCCAGTATTTTCAACGATACCCTTGTTTGTCAAAATACCTATCAAGTAACAGCAACCAATTCTCCAGGAGGAATATGGTCGGCCTCCTCTGCCAATATTTCATTCAGTAATGTCTCTGAACTCAATCCGCTGATTTCCATTAGTGCGCCTGGTGTTTACACGGTATCATTTACAGACAACGAATGTCAACAAACCTTGAGCACTAGCATCACCCTCCCTCCTAACCCTCAAATTTTTGCAGACTCTGCCCTATGCCAATTGAATTTTCAGGTTTTAGGAACGGCTGCCGATATCGGCGGCGGTGCCTGGACTTACACAAGCAATAACCCACTTGCAAGTCTCAATTTTACACCAAACAATACCGCGTTAAATCCTGCGCTCAACGCATCGGAATCCGGAATTTTTACCCTGACTTTCACAGATTCCGTTTGTAACCATAGCGCCACAACCACCCTAGAACTCTATGCGCAACCCTATATCTATCTAGACAGCATTGGCTGCAATTACCAAGCGCAAGTCGAGGGCACACTCTCTGCTCTGGGTGGCACCTGGTCCTGCCCAGACAGCACCATCCTATTTTCAGACAATCAGGCAGAAAACCCACTCATTACAGCAACCTACGCAGGTGTCTACCCCATTAGTTTCACAGATAGTGCTTGCGGCCAAACCCTAACGGCTTTTATTGAGTTTCCTCCTTATGTCTACCTTCAACTACTCGACACCAATATTTGTCAAGGATCAAGTTTCTCAATGAATCCATTTATCTTAAATACAGCTAAAGACAGTACACTGACCGACTGGACCCTCCAAAGCACCTACAATCCGCAAGTACTCGGAGCCTGGCTAGATGGCAATACCGAAGTTCCAAGGATCATTAGCACAATCGGAAACTATATCTACACCGTGAGTAATGCGTGTTATACCTATACCGATACAGCAACCATCGGCTTTAAACCCTGCGACATCATTGCACCCAACATCATTGTCCTTTCATCTGACAATGGCAATAACACTTTCTATGTGCAATACAGCGGAATATCTGAATTTGAATGTACGATCCTCAACCGTTGGGGCAATACCATTTATCAGTACACAGACCCTGCTGGCGCTTGGGATGGGCATACTCAAAATGGCGACAAAGTCGAGGAAGGCACTTACTTTTATATCATAAAAGCCATCTACGAAGGCGGAATACCACTAGAGAAACACGGATTTGTCGAGGTGAAGTATTAACTTTGCCCCATGAAAACAGCAAGCGTCAGCTATTTAGGAAATCTCCGCACCGAATGTACTCATTTGGCCTCGGGTACTACCATCCTTACTGATGCCCCACTAGACAACCACGGCAAAGCCGAGGCATTTTCACCGACCGACCTCGTTGCCACCTCCCTTGCTTCTTGCGTCATCACTATCATGGGCATCTACTGCCAAAGCCACAACATTCCATTTGTAGCGGCCGAGGCCACCATAGAAAAGCACATGATTTCAGACCCGCGTCGGATTGCCAAAATAGTCATTGATCTCGATCTCAGTGGCAATAACTGGGACGAACTCACCAAAAAGAAAGTCATTGCAGCAGGTAAGGCTTGCCCAGTGGCGCGCACCCTCGAGGGTAATGTAAGCCTCGAATTTAACATCCACTAATGGAAGAAAAATATCAAAGAAGCGAGCGTCCTGAACGCCGCGAAACAAAAGAACGCAGTTACCAACGCAAAGAACGTACCGATATCATTTTCGGTATTCGCGCTGTACTAGAAGCTATTCACGCAGGTCGTGAACTCAACAAAATTTTAATTCAAAAAGGTATCAACAAGGCGCTTTTCGAAGAATTGAGAGCGGCCCTTACAGGCAAGAATTACTTCTTGCAGTATGTACCAAACCAAAAATTAGATTCGCTAACAGAAGGCAACCACCAAGGTGTAATAGCCATGGTGCCGCCCATTGCCTACCAAGAAATTGAACCGCTCATTGACCAATGGTTAGAAGCAGGCAAAAAACCAAGTGTTCTGGTCCTGGACCGCATCACTGACGTTCGCAACTTTGGTGCCATTATCAGAAGTGCCGAGTGTATGGGCATAGATGCAGTGCTGATCCCAAGCAAAGGATCAGCGCTAGCTACTTCAGATGCGATGAAAGCCTCGGCAGGTGCCCTCAACCGCATTCCAATTTGCAAAACCGAGCAACTCAAACAGTCTTTATTTTATTTGCAGCAATCCGGCTTGCGTATTGTAGCCTGTACAGAAAAAGCGCTGGTACCGCTGCACGAAACCAACTTGCGTGGTAGCGTAGCGATCATTATGGGCTCAGAAGAATCTGGCATTACCCAAGACCTCATCAATTTAGCCGATATCAGCTGTAAAATACCGATGAAAGGAGAAATTTCTTCCCTAAATGTTGGCGTAGCTACTGGAATGGTACTCTACGAGAAAATTCGCCAAGAATTAGTGGGTTAAGAGCAGCTTCGGTAGCATCTCGGGTATCGCTGAAAGTTCTGAAATAAAGTTATCGTAGTTGTACTGGTTTTGAGCGCTTGGATCAAACCATATGGCTTGCATTCCTGCGCGCAGTGCGCCAGCCACATCTACGTGGTAATCGTCGCCAATCATCACAGACTTTTGGGCCAGTGCGCCCGCTTGCTGCAGGGCATAATTAAAAATGGCCGGATCTGGTTTGTTTTTACCCACAAACTCTGAGCACACCACCACATCAAAAAAGGCGCGCAAACCACAATTTTCGAGCTTCACAAATTGAACCTCCTGAAAACCATTGGTAATAATGTGCATTTTGAAATCCATTTGTTCGAGTGCTTCAAGTGTTTCTATCGCCTTCGGGAAAAGCGCGGTCTGGCTTGGCGAAATTTGCACATAGGCGTCAGAAAGCCGCTGTACCAGCGCTTCATCTTTAACCTTAAAATGCTTCAATGTGACCCGAAAACGCTCGTGGCGGAGGTCGTCTTTTTTGATGATTCCCTTGCCATAGAGCTTCCAAAGATGGGCGTTTTGATACACGTACTGCCGATGAAACTGATCAAAGTCCGCAATTTGAGCCGCTAAATGTTCGGCTGTAAAAATTTGGCGCAGGGCAATTTCTGAATTTTTGTCAAAATCCCAGAGCGTGCGGTCGAGGTCAAAAAAGAGATGGTAATCAGAAAATGGCATAGCTCAAAAGCGTCAGAAGAAAGGCATTGCCAGCCAAACCAAGTAGTATAAACAAAAACGTCGTTTGGTAGCGGCCATAGAACTTAGCGGCTACAAAACTTCCTATTGGGACAGAAAATAACAAAGGTGCAAAAAGCGTGATGCCATAAAAACCAAAACGCAATTTAATACGGATAATCCATTTTTTGGTGCGGGTTACTTTATGATAATTGATGGGTTCCTTGCCAGCTGCAAGCGCAGCAGCTCGTTTCTTTGCACGAATGCGGTTCGAGAATCGCATGACGAGCTCACTACCAAAGTAAAAAATGGCCGAAGCGGTGGCTGCACCTAAAAAAGAGGCCAACCAAGTTTCATGAATGGCCATCTGAAACTTTTCACCTGGAAAAGACGACACCAAAAACTTGACCATGGCCAAGGTGTAAATACTCCAAAATCCGACCCAATTCATTTCGTTGTCCTTTATTTTTTAGTGCCAAATGCTAAATCACCGGCGTCGCCTAGACCCGGTACAATATAAGACTCAGCGGTAAGTTCATTGTCTATGGCTGCTACCCAGATTTGGGTATCAGCGGGTAAATGCTGCTGAACAAAGCGCAAGGCCGCTGGTGTGGCAATAGCGCTAAGGATATGTATTTGCTCGGGGGTACCGTGGCTTTTGAGGGCCTCGTAGACAGCTACCATAGAACTTCCAGTGGCCAACATTGGGTCAGAAATTACCCAAATTTTGTGATCGATTTCAGGTACGGCCATGTATTCGACCTCAATTTTGAAGTCTTCGGGGGAGCTGTGTTTGCGGTAGGCCGAAATATAAGCGCTATCGGCTTGGTCAAAGGTGCGTAATACGCCATCGTGCATGGCTAAACCTGCGCGCAAAATGGTAAATAAGACCGGTTGTTGAGCGGGAAGCGCAACTTGGGCAATACCGAGCGGCGTTTGCACCTCCTTTTGAAGAGATGGCAGTGTTTTAGACATTTCATAGCTCAAAATTTCTGCAATACGAGATAGGTTGTGTCTAAAGCGAAGGCGGTCTTGCTGAACGGCAGTTGCCCTGATTTCAGCCATGTACTGCCCCAGGATTGAACTTTGTAAGCCTATGTGATGAACCTTCTCCATTTTTCTTTAAAATTACGTATTATTGGGCATTCAAATCATTAAAAAATACCTTTTCATGAAAGAGCAACGCAAGGTTTTGTTTTTAATTGTTATTGCAGCGCTTGGCTATTTTGTAGACATCTATGATCTGGTTTTGTTCGGTGTTGTCAAAGCGGAAAGCTTGGCAACAATTATGCCAGATGCCAGCCCAGAACTCAGGGCTTCTACCGGTAAGTTTCTTTTTAATGTACAAATGTTTGGAATGCTGCTCGGAGGTTTAATTTGGGGCATGCTCGGCGATAAAAAAGGCCGCTTGAAAGTACTTTTTGGTTCCATCCTACTCTATTCAGTTGCCAATATTGCCAATGCCTTTGTCACAGATATTCCGAGCTATACAGTCATTAGATTCATTGCAGGCATTGGTTTAGCCGGCGAGCTCGGGGCGGGTATTACGCTGATCAGCGAACTCATGCCCAAAGAAACCCGGGGCTATGGCACCATGATTGTCGTGACCTTTGGTGCGCTTGGCGCCGTTGCTGCCTCGTTGATTGGTGCAGAGGGGCAAGTGGTAGGCGCGTATATTACCCAATTGAGCGGTTGGTCTCCGGCAAACTGGCAGGTCGTTTACTTGATTGGTGGCGCCATGGGGCTCATTTTACTCTTCTTAAGAGTTGGCGCCCTAGAGTCTGGTTTTTTCCAGCAAATGAACAACGACACGTCTATACAAAAAGGACAACTCAAACTGATTTTTGGACAACGTGCCAACTTCATCAAATACCTGCATTGCATCAGCATTGGCATCCCCATTTGGTATACCGTTGGGCTGCTGATCATGAATTCTGCCGACAATTTTGGCCCTTGGTTGGGCGTTTACGACATCTCAAACGGAAAAGCCGTGATGTACTGTTATTTGGGGCTCAGCGCCGGCGATTTACTCGCTGGTTTTTTGAGTCAATGGCTCAAAAGCAGAAAGAAGGTTGTTCGGATTTATTTGCTTTTCTCGTTGATCTGCACGGTGGTTTTTCTTGCCGGGATGCACCAATTGAATATCTCGGAGAGTACTTATTATTTGTTGTGTTTCTTACTTGGAGCAGGGACGGGCTATTGGGCCATTTTTGTAACCATAGCTGCAGAACAATTCGGAACGAATATTCGCTCTACGGCAGCCAATACCATCCCTAATTTTGTACGCGGCTCCGTAAACTTGATTGTTTTGCTCTTCAGTATTTTGGTCAGCTTTCAGATCAATGACGGTGTTTCGGCCATGATCGTTGGCTTTATCTTTATTGGCCTTGCCTTATACAGTTTAAGTCAATTGAAAGAAACCTTCGGCAAAGACCTCAATTATTTCGAGGTCTCGTAAATGTTTGCAGGAAATATTTAGATTTTCTGAGAGTAGTCTTCGAAGTCTTCGATGAGCTCTTGGTCTACTTGATTGGCTACGGTAATCGGAATAAAATCCACGACTACATTCGTTTTATCCAAACCAAAATCCTCAGCAGGCTTCAGGCCTGTAGACTTCACAAAACGATAGGTCTTGACACACAATTTTTGGAAAGGCGTAAGGTGATTGTCCATGGCAACTCTCGAATTAAGAACAATAAATTTAAAGTCAACCTGATCGAGTTTCCCTCGTATACTTTCAAAAATACTTTCGCCGCTCAACTCCCCCTTTTCAATCATCTTGCAGTAGATCTTGCGCATCATGTACTCGATGCGGTGCTCTTCCTTAAAGCCCATTTGCAGCGTTACATAATAACAACGCTTGTCAATAATTTGATGCACCGAATAATGCACTCCCCAGGGTTCATTGAGGATATCGAGGTGCAAGAACCAAATAGTACCTGCTTTGCGTGGCTTTTTATAAAATAAAGAATGATACACCGTCAAATCCAGTTTATTGGCAGAATTGGAACGCGTCGGAAAGACCAAATTAGTAGCCTCAAAATCGATGTATTTATCGTCCCGAACTGAATTGATAAGCGGAATAACGGAATTCATTGGTAAGTATTCCGTAATGCTAGTTCGGAGTTGCTTGGCTCTAAAATAAAGATATAATATGGCAAAGAAAGTCGAGGCTAAAATAAGGGTAAACCACCCCCCCGAAACTACTTTTCCTAAATTAGACATCAAAAAGACCCCTTCAATGGCAATGAAAATCAAGAAGATCAGAATGTAGAACACTTTGGTTTTAGGATACTTGAGTATTAGCAAAAACCCGAGCAGAATAGAGGTCATGACCATATCGATCGTAATGGCCAAACCGTAGGTATGCTCCATGGCGCTCGACTCTTTAAAGATGGCAATCACCACCAAGCAACCGATCATCAAAAACCAATTGATAAACGGAATATAAATCTGACCTTGGTGCTCAGAAGGATATTTCACTTTCAGGTTGGTCCAGAGTTTGAGTTTGATGGCTTCGTTCATTAAGGTGAATACCCCCGTAATGAGTGCTTGCGATGCAATAATTGTAGCTGCAGTAGCCAGTACAATAGCGAGAGGCAAGATGTGTTTTGGCACCATACTATAAAAGATGGTTTGGTTCTCCACTACATGAAAATCTGGCGATAAACAAATTGCAGATTGTCCGAGGTAATTGATCACCAAAAGTGTAGAAACAAAAGCCCAGCTCATGCGAATGTTGCCTTTTCCGCAGTGTCCGAGATCAGAATACAAAGCCTCTGCACCGGTAGTACACAAGAATACAGAACCCAAAACGGCAAAACCGCCATCCACATTTGCCACCAAATTATAGGCCCAATAAGGGTTAAACGCTTGCAAAACAACAGGGTTATCGAAAATATGAATGGCGCCTAGATATCCTAAAAACAAGAACCAAAGCATCATGACCGGCCCGAACGCTTTACCGATAGCTGCCGTACCAAATTGTTGAATCATAAACAGCAGCACAATGATCGTAACTACGATTGGAATGACGGGAACATCAGGATTAATGGCATTGATGCCCTCCACTGCCGATGAAATAGAGATGGCGGGTGTAATGAAACCATCGGCCATCAGGGTGGCACAACCGACGAGCGCCGGAATAATGATCCATTTGTATTTCTTGTTTTTCAAAAGCGCGAAAAGTGCAAAAATTCCGCCCTCACCTTTGTTATCGGCATTCAGCGCAAAAAAGATGTACTTGACCGTAGCGAGCAAAATCAAGGTCCAAATGACACTCGAAAGCGCCCCCAAAATAAAAGGCTCAGAAATGTTCTTACCACCACCCGTGATTGCCTGAAAAACATATAGTGGTGAAGTTCCGATATCCCCAAAAACAATTCCTGTCGTAATTAATAATCCAGCGATGGAAATCTTTTGGGTGTTGAGGTGTACCATGAGCGAACAAAAAAATTTCATCGAAGTTATGTCTTTCTAACATTTCTACGCAAACATTTCGTTAAAATATTTATCTTTGCATCCCGATTCTTTATCGGACAGTCTGCTGCCCACGTGGTGAAATTGGTAGACACGCCATCTTGAGGGGGTGGTGCCAACAGGTGTGCTGGTTCGAATCCAGTCGTGGGCACATTGATCAAAGCATCTTGCCGAAGGCAGGATGCTTTTTTCTTTTCTACGAGTCCAAAATGAAATTTTGAGGGAGTTAAAAAAAGAAAAAAGCATCCATTTTGCGAAGCAAAAAGATGCTTTGATCCACTATAAAGCCAAGACTGGAAAACCGAACGCAGTGAGGTAATCCAGGAAACTGGTTCACCGAGCAAAGCGAGGTAATCCGAAAATCTACTGAACCTGCACTCATTTCCATTCACTTTCTTTTCAAAATATCCATCCGAAATAGCAATTTTACAAAAGTACATTACACTTGTACGTATTTTATCCGTACATTTACACCTCATCATATGCATACAAACACCATGTCCAATAACGCCAGATTTGATACACGACTACCGCTTGAGCAGAAAGAGCGCCTCGAACGTGCTGCTCAGCTCGGCGGTTATCGAAGTTTATCCGATTTTGTACTCACCGTAGCTGAACAAAAAGCAACAGAAATTATAGAAAAAGCGCAACAAATTGAGCTTACTCAACAAGATGCTGCTATTTTCTGTGCGGCGCTACTTTCAGATGCGGCACCAAATGATTATCTGAAAGAAAGTGTTGAGCAAAGTGCACGATATTTTCAATGGAAGCGCAAATAACTGTTTTAAGTACGAGGCATAGTACTGCTAAAAAACATTTTAACTCTGGAATCCAATCGCTCGATTCCTATTTACAACAATATGCCCTTCAGGATCAAAAAAGACTACAAAGTGTTTGTTTTATTTTAGAGAATGAGCAAGCGGAGATTATTGGATACTATACCCTAAGCGCGAGTGCCATTGATACAGAGCATCTTGACCAACATTCCTTGTTAATGTTAGGGGCGAAATACAAACAATTGCCCGCAATACTTATTGGTAGATTCGCCATTGATCGGGTGTATCAAAATAAAGGTATGGGTAAACTTTTACTCATGGATGCCCTGAAACGCTGCACAAAACAAGCCGAAGAAATGGGAGCTTGCGCGGTGTTTGTAGAACCCATCGATAAGCGTGCTCACCATTTTTATCTCAAATTTGGCTTTCGTTCGTTACCTCAGCAACCTAAACTTTTTATTCCAATCAAAACGCTGCAGGCTTTATTTAACGCTTTTCACTAAATTTATCCTGTTCAAATATAGACCAATGAAATTGATATTACTTCTTAGTTGCGGATGCCTTTTAGCGCTGTCATCCTGCAACAACACGCCGAGTACCAATGCTCCTGAGCCCACTGCGCTGGTGGCCACAGACGAGAACACAAAAGAATTAAAGGCGCGCCTCAAAGACGTAGCCGAAGAAGAAAAACGCCTAGAAAAAGAGGCCGAATCGAACATGACCACCATGAGCTTCAATGAATTAAAGCATGAGTTTGGCACGGTCAAAGAAGATACCAAACACCTGTATAGTTTTATCGTGACCAACACCGGTAAAAAGCCCTTATTTATTCAAGACGTGAAGGCTTCTTGCGGCTGCACCACTCCCAAAAAACCAGAAAAAGCAATCCAACCAGGAAAGTCCGACATCATTGCTGTAGAATTCCATCCTAAGGTTGGGCAACTTGGGCGTCAAGACAAAACCGTGACGGTCATGGCCAACACCAAACCGGCCATGGTGGTGCTCAATATAGGCGCCGACGTCATCAAAAACCCGGCTACTGCCGAACGCATCGCCACCAATTAATATGAAATTACACGTACTCAATACTGGTTTTTTTAAGCTCGACGGCGGCGCTATGTTTGGAGTGGTTCCGAAAACCATTTGGCAGCAAACCAATCCAGCTGATGCCAACAACATGTGCACATGGGCACTGCGCTCCTTGCTCATCGAAGATGGCAAAAGGCTCATCTTAGTAGACACAGGCATCGGCGATAAACAATCCGAAAAGTTCTTCTCGCACTATCACCTGCACGGTTCGGATAGCTTGCACGGCAACTTAGCGCGTTTGGGTTTTAATGCCTCGGACATCACAGACGTCATCCTGACCCACTTGCATTTTGACCACTGCGGTGGTGCCATTGCTTATGATACGCAAAAAGAAGCTTACAAAACTGTCTTCACAAACGCTACCTATTGGAGTTCCGAGACGCACTGGCAATGGGCCACAAAACCCAATCCAAGAGAAAAAGCTTCCTTTTTAGCAGAAAATATCCTTCCCATCCAAGAAAGTGGGCAGCTGCAGTTTGTCGAGCGAAATGGCCTTATTACTCAAAATGCACTGCCAGGAATCGATCTTTCTTTTTTTGATGGCCACACCGAAAGCATGATGCTGCCACAATTGCAATACAAAGGAAAAACCATCGTTTTTATGGCCGATTTACTTCCAAGTACTGGTCATATTCCACTGCCGTACGTCATGGGCTATGACACCCGGCCCTTGCTCACCCTTACCGAAAAAGAACGTTTCTTGAAAGAAGCTGCCGACAACCACTACGTCTTGTTTTTTGAGCACGATGCCCAAAACGAGTGCTGCACCCTGCAACACACCGAAAAAGGCATCCGCTTGAAAGACACTTTTTCTTTGTCTGAATTGTAACTTAGCAACATGAAGAGCCCAAGAGAAATTGTTCAAGGCATGCTAGACAACGACGCCTTTAGCCAACTGCTTCAGATGGAAATCGTCGCTCTGGAGCTCGGCGCTTGCCAATTGCGCTGCCCAGTTACGGCTCAAACCACCAACGGATTTCAAATTGCACACGGCGGCCTCACCTACGCATTAGCCGACTCCGCTTTGGCTTTTGCAGCCAACACACACGGGTATCAATGCATGAGTATCGACACCCAAATTGCACACCTCGCCAAAGTACAACTCGACGACACCCTCACCGCCAGTTGCACAGAAATACATCGCGGCAAAAGCACTGGGGTATATGAAGTACGCATCGAAAACCAAGACAAGCGCTTGGTTGCTTTGTTCAAGGGGACCGTTTTTATATCGGCAGAGCGCTGGTAATCTGCTTGCGCTATTTAGGAATTTTTAAGATTTGTCCTTCGCGAATGAAGTCCGAACGCAAACCGTTAGCTTTTTTAATTTTAGCAACCGTAGTGCGCTGCTTTACTGCAATTCCCGAAAGGGTGTCACCGAGCTTCACTTTGTACGTTCTGTAGCTCGGCTTCACGTATTTTTTTACACCAGGTAACTCCTCACCTCTTGTTGCATAAGGGTATTTTTCAACGTATTCTGCCAGTGTAATTGCAGCTCCAACTTGTGGATCAGCATATTTGTAAAATACTTGTCTGATATTGACGTAACGGCAAACGTAATCGAGGGGTCTGCTATTCCAGTCAAAGCATTGAATCACATCTTCATTGAAATCTAACATACGCACAGGGGTAAGCGTTGGGTACAAGTTGTGCATTCTAGCCAACTGAGGTGTAACTGCGCCCATACCCCCACCGGCAGAACCACGGCTATCCAAGCGCACATAACAACGTCCGTCTTCGCTAGGCCCTACCACGGCAGTCCAATAAACGGTCAGCGTAAGCGGATTGATCTGAATGTAAAGTTGCTTTAGATCAGAATTGAATCCTTTTTTTCGGATATCTTCTAAACCCTTATTGACTTTGCTATTGATATACCCACCAAAATTATCTGCAACCCTCGCATTAAAGGAATGCAGCGCATCATAGGCCGAAGGCATCCCGAGAGCGACGTAAGAATCACAAATTACCTCGTCATGTGGGCCAAGCCGAAGGGTGTCTGGATTGAGCAGACAAAAAGGAGGAATAACAATCTTTTCTCGAATTTCGACTTTTTGAATTTCAATGCTAGAAGAATCCAAATTGAGTGTATCGGTTTGGATTTGAGCACTTAATTGAAACGATAAGCTTGAAATAAAGAAAAAACTGAAAAAAAGTGGAGCAATTTTTTTCATCACCACAAATTTACCAAAATCATACCAAAATAAAAAAGCACCCGTGATTTGCCTGTTAACTGAAAATTATCCCTGATTTTATTTGTTCTTATCAAAAAAGAACTTACTTTTGTACGCGCTTAAACGAAAGCAGTACACAATTCTCAAGCAACTGTTGTTGCTCACGCAAGTGAAAGAAATTGGTTTGGTAGTTCAGTTGGTTAGAATACCTGCCTGTCACGCAGGGGGTCGCGGGTTCGAGTCCCGTCCAGACCGCAAAACGCTTCGTTAAAGACAAGTCCTATATGGCTGTAGGAATTAGAAAACCCTAGAATGTATCAATGTTCTAGGGTTTTTGCTTTTATGGACTTTTCACTTCAAATTTTCAAGGGGGGACGGAAGGGGGGACGGATTTCAAATATTTTTCTTTCGTTTGCGGAAAAATAA
>JALRJE010000020.1 GCA_023268965.1 Crocinitomicaceae bacterium | reverse complement strand
TTTGTGGCATGACGTCATCGTCCGCAGCCACAATGATAATAGCTACGTCGGTGACTTGTGCACCCCGAGCACGCATAGCGGTAAATGCCTCGTGACCTGGCGTATCTAGGAAGGTCATTTTACGGTTATCCTTGAGCGTAACGGAGTACGCCCCGATGTGCTGTGTGATTCCTCCGGCTTCTCCTTCGGTAACATTAGCGTTTCGGATACGGTCTAGCAAAGAGGTTTTACCGTGGTCTACGTGGCCCATGACAGTGATGATTGGGGGACGCGGAACCAAGTCTTCGGGGTTGTCTTCAATGACTGTTATTGCGTCTTGAAGTTCTGCACTAACAAATTCTGTTTCAAAGCCAAATTCATCGGCTACTATTTGGATGGTTTCTGCGTCTAGACGTTGATTAATAGATGCAAATATACCCAACGACATACAAACCGAAATGACTTGTGTAGGTTGGATGTTCATCATGGAAGCAAGCTCCGAAACAGTAACAAACTCAGTGAGTTTGAGGGTCTTTTCTTCGAGCTCGGCCATGGCCATTTCTTCTTGACGACGCTGCGCGTAGTTATCGCGTTTTTGACGACGGTTCTTGGAAGCTTTTGATTTACCACCAGAATTGGACAAGCGCGCCAGGGTTTCTTTGATTTCCTTTTGGATATCGTGTTCCTTGATTTCGGGCTTATCTGTTTTTGGCTTGTTGGCAGTATTGGGGGTATTACTAACCTCTACTTTTTTGATGCGTTTGCGTTTGCGTTTGGAGTTAGCATCTTCAGAAGAAGAGGCAACCGGCGTGCGCTGACGTTCTACAGGTAGGTCAATTTTACCCAGAACAGTAGGGCCAGAAAGTGTTTGGCGTTCAGCCCTAATGGTTTCGATTTGTGGCGCTTTTGAAACGGGTTCTTCTTCTATTTTCTTAGAATCCAAAGGCTCTTTTGCTACCTCAGGCGCAGGAACAACAGGCGCGGGAGTTTCTTTTTTATCTGCAACCTTTTCCGATTTTTTGTCTGGGCGCGTTCTTTGATTGATAGAGGCAAGATCGATTTTTCCAATAACATTGATTTTGTTCTCGGAAGGCTCAGATACGGGTGTTTCTGGAGCAACTTCTTGCTTCTCCTCAACAACTTCTGGTAGTTTTGGCTCAGCAGCTTTCGGTGCTGCGTCATTTAGCACTTGGCGCTTGATTTCTTCAAGATTGATATCGCCCTCATCTTCGTCTTCGACGATTGGGGTTGGATTTTGCTCTTCTGTCGGCTTGTCTTTTAAAGACAAAGACTCTCGCTTCTCGCGACGCAAAGCAGCTTTAGACTGCTCTTTCATGCTTTGGTCTGCAGCAAACTCTTGACAAAGAATTTCATAGTGCTCCTGCTCCAAACGAGATGTTGGAACGGGATCAATGACAATTCCTTTTGAACCCAAGAATTCGACGATAGTCGGTATTCCTACATTCAATTCTCCTGCTGCTTTTCCTAAACGAATCGGTTTTCCCGCCATAATGTACTGTTGCGCTCCTTATTGGTATTAAAGTTATTCAAATTCCGCTTTCAAAATACGGAATACTTCTTCGATGGTTTCTTTTTCGAGGTCAGTGCGAGATACGAGGTCGTCTACACTGATTTCAAGAACTGATTTTGCGGTATCGCAACCAATTGCTTTGAGTTCATCGATAATCCAGCTATCGATTTCATCAGCAAATTCTTCGAGGTCGACATCTTCAATATCTACTTCGCCGTCTCTGTAGACGTCGATTTCAAAACCGCAAAGTTTACCTGCAAGTTTGATATTGTTACCTCCTTTACCAATGGCCAATGAAACTTGGTCTGGTTTAAGGAATACTTTCACGCGCTTTTCATCTTCGAGGATTTCTATATTGGTAATCTTGGCCGGAGATAAGGCGCGTTGGATGAGTAGTTGTTGATTGGTGGTATAGTTAATGACGTCGATGTTTTCGTTGCGCAACTCGCGGACAATTCCGTGAATTCTAGAACCTTTCATGCCCACACAAGCACCTACTGGATCGATGCGGTCATCATAAGATTCTACCGCAACTTTTGCGCGCTCTCCTGGCTCGCGAACAATTTTCTTGATGGTGATAAGCCCGTCAAAAACTTCGGGAACCTCTAACTCAAACAAACGCTCTAAGAATTCAGGTGCTGTACGAGAAAGGATAATAACAGGCGTACTATTGCGCATATCTACTTTGGCAACTACAGCACGAACTGACTCGCCTTTTTTGAAGAAATCAGAAGGAATTTGTTCTGACTTAGGTAAGATAAGTTCGTTGTTGTCGTCGTCCATGATGAGGATTTCTTTTTTCCAGACTTGGTAAACCTCGCCGGTAACGATTTCTCCGATACGCTCTTTGTATTTGTTGTAAAGTTGGTCTTTCTCCAGCTCCATAATACGAGAAATCAAGTTTTGACGTAAGGCCAAAACATTACGGCGGCCAAAATCTCCAAATTTAAATTCTTCGGTAACTTCTTCACCGATTTCGAAATCTGGCTGAATTTTTATGGCGTCAGAATAAGCGATTTCTGTATTTGAGTCTTCAACCTCGCCGTCGTCGACAATTTCTTTATTCAAAAAGATTTGAACATCACCTTTATCGATATTGACGACGATATCAATGTGTTCGTCGGTATTGAACTTCTTTTTGAGCATGGCACGAAAGACGTCTTCAAGGACGTGCTGCATCGTTTGTTTGTCAATGTTTTTAAGTTCTTTAAACTCCGAAAATGAGTCAACAAGTTCCAAACTGTTCATGGGGCTTACTTAAATGAAATTACAATTTTTGCTTCTTTTATTTGATCGTAGGGCAGTTCGATGAATTCTTCTACCCAAACTTTTTTCTTTTTTACTTCGTCGCGGACTTGAAGGCGCTGTTTGAACACCAAGTTGTCATCGGACATTTTGATGAGTTCTGCTTCAAATTGCGCACCGGTTTCAGGTTGCACTTTGAAACTGCGACCCACATTTTTGGCAAACTGATTGATATGACGAACCGGTTTGTCCAAACCTGCTGAAGACACATGTAATTCGAAGTCTGTTTGCTCGCGGTCTAGATTATGCTCTATATTTCGGGAGACCGACATGCAGTCGCTGACGCTTACGCCACCTTTCAATTTGTCTAACTCTACATGAATCACATTGGTAGGCGAAATGCGCAGATCTACGACATAGAGACCGTTGTCTAGCTCAGCTATGCGCTCGTCAATCAGGCTTTGTATCAACTTTGGGTCTAACATATTGGTATTGTCTTGAACTTGCAGGGAGTACTGAAAAAAAGAGGGGACTTGCGTCCCCTCGTTTAACTCATCCACAAATGTGAGGCAAATGTACGTATTTTAAATTAATCCACAAAATCAAAGCGTATCTTTGTGTTATGCTAGTTGAAATCCAGGATAAAATTATTTCTACTCAAATCTTCGAAAAACAGTTTGTTTGTGATTTGAGCGCATGTAAAGGCGCCTGTTGTATTGAGGGAGATGGGGGTGCACCTGTAACCCAAGAAGAAGTCCAAATCATTGAACAAAATTTAACAAAAATTTTACCTTACATGCGCCCAGAAGGCATTGCTGCGGTAAGCGCTTCAGGTGTTGTATATGAAGACGCCAATTTTGAACCTGCCACCACACTCGTGAATGGCAAGGAATGTGCCTTTGTATACTTCGATCAAACAAAGACCGCTAAATGTGCTATTGAAAAAGCACACCGCGAAGGGAAAATTGATTTCATCAAACCTATCTCTTGTCATCTCTATCCTATTCGAACTAAAAAATTTAGCGAATACACAGCCCTCAATTATGAAAAGTGGGATATCTGCGCACCGGCTTGCGCATGCGGAGAAAAGCTAGATGTGCCTGTATATAAATTCCTCAAAGAGCCCCTCATTAGGGCTTTTGGATCTGAATTTTATAAAGAACTAGAAATCGTAGCCAAAGAACTAAAGCACGAATCTTAAACAAGACCCCTTTTAGAATCAGCATTGAAGCACAACAAAAAAGGCCCAAATAATTGGGCCTTTTTCTTATGTAGATGCGTTCGAAATCTAATGCTCTTCTTCTCCTTTTTCAAGTGGAGTTACTTGCGTAATGAAGTCTTGAGCAGCACCAGG
>JALRJE010000116.1 GCA_023268965.1 Crocinitomicaceae bacterium | reverse complement strand
TGAATATTGAATGCGTGTCAGGTCAGAAGCCTTCATGCCGGCGTCAATTGCTGCCAAAGATTGATTGCGCATTTCAATACGTGCTGGTCGCTCTTTTTCAATAATGAATTTGAGGTACTCAGAAACCACATGTTGTTCTGTCGTACCCGGAAAACCATAGACCATTGTAAAATCACCTTCTTTGCGATCCTGAAATGAAATCGGCAAATAATGAAGCGGCTTGTAGGGTTGGTTGTCTTGTGAAAAGGCCGCTGGTTTGTTGTCTTTGCCTGCATAAATTCTGAAAACAGAGAAGTCACCGGTGTGGCGTGGCCAAACCCAGTTGTCGGTATCACCACCAAATTTGCCGATTGAATTAGGCGGTGTGCCCACAAAACGAACGTCTGTAAACGTTTCTTTGACCATCAAATAATAGTCATTGCCATAATTAAACGGCTTGATTTCTGCTTCAAAATGCGTCCCGGCAATGGCAGCTGCCACTAACTTCTTGATATTTGCATTAATCGTTGCTTGGTCTGCTTTTGATGCAGCACCCGCTAAAACTGCAGCAGTAACATCTTCTATGCGCACAATACGCGTTGCTGTCAGGCCCGGATTTGGTAATTCTTCTGCCAAATTTTTAGCCCAAAATCCATTCTTCAAATAATCGTGTTCAAGGGAACTATGCGCTTGAATTTGCCCGTAACCACAATGGTGATTGGTGAGTAACAAACCTTTGTCTGAAACCAGTTCAGCAGTACACCCTCCTCCAAACTGAAAAATAGCATCTTTGATACTTGTGCTGTTCACACTGTAAATATCAGCAGCACTTAACTTCATCCCCTTGGCTTTCATGTCATTTTCAAAAGCAGCAATCAGCGAAGGAATGAGCATGCCCTCTTCGGCAAAGACAGGCTTGAATGTTAAAATTGTAAGGCAAAAAATGGCGATTAGACGCAGTTTCATAACACTAAAATTTAGGTTACGAAGATAGGGAATTATTTACCGACATCTAAATGCCTTCATTTTCTCAATTGACTTATCTTGAGGGTAATTGATATCGAATGCTGAACGCTAATCCATAAGCATAACGTTTGTAGTTTTGTAGTGCCCAAGCCTGAGGCAATACCAAATCATATTGTAAAGAAAGTTGTGCGCCATAGCGCCATGGACCCATGTGATAATAAAAGTTGGGTTTAATGAGCCACTGGTTCGAAAATTTCGACCATTGTTCTATAGGGTTGTTAGAATCATCGAAGCTTTTGAAAGAAGCCAATCCCAAAACGGTTCCGGCTTGTAATCCAAATGAATATGTCTGCTTTTCATACATGGTCCAATCTACAAAAAGCGGTAAGCCAAAATGACGCCAAGATCCGCGCTGCTGAATACTCGTAAAAGTGGTGTCGAGGTTAAAGATGACTATGGTAATTGAGTCTACCGGAAAAGGAATGTTTGGTTCATAGATGTACTGAATTACAACACTTGCAATCGAATCTACTTCGATATTTTGTGTTTGATAATTTTCATTACGCGCTTGGAAATTAAATCCTGAAACCAAAGCAAAGGATTTATTAGCCTTGTATCCTAATTCAAGAACGCCATTGTAGCTTAATTTTTCAGTGATTTGAATAGTTGGATCTGCCCATGAATTTTTGCCTTGCATGATTGAAAACGATCCGCCGATTATAAATTTGGAAAAGGCCAGATTTGAGTCCGGCAAATCTACTACAACTGTATTAGTGCTTGGTTGTGATACGTTTTGAAAAGATGTGTCTAGCACAATAGAACTTGGTTCACTTTCCGTGCTTAATTGCGTTGAATTCGAACTGGCATTTACCAGAACAACCTCTTGATTCTGGTTTGAATTATTATCGATACTTAAACTTGAAAGAACATTCCGAACAGGAGCGCTTAGGTATGAATCAAGATACTTCGTCTTCCGTGATACCGAATTATGTTCTGAGTTATTGAAATGATCATGAGATAATTGATCATGAGATAATGAAATTCTATCATCCTGGTGTACACTCGTATTTGAAGTTAGATTATTCTTGTTTTGTTGTATTGAAGATTGAGAAGTGTTGAGCGCATTTTTATCATCTTGTACACACTTCTGTCTTGCAACACTGCTTTTCTCAGTGCGATTTTTGACTTCATCATGAGAAAATGTGGCGTAATAAGAAATTAAAGGCCCAAGACACAAGTAGACTAATGGAATGAATATCCAGAGCCAAAAAGATCGTTTTCGTTTAGGGGCAACAATAGCTTTATCCAAAGATTTTTTCACCGTTGGAGGAACATTGGGTGACCAATCTGAAAACTCAGCACGAAAATACTCTTCAATGGAATGCTTTGGCTTCATACCGTTTCTTTTTCAAGGGTTAACATCTCTTTTAATTTCATTTTTGCTTTGGCATATTGTGATTTCGAAGTTCCTTCTGAGATACCCAAATAAGCAGCAATTTCTTTGTGGGTAAGTTGATCTACGGCATACAAACCAAAAACCAAGCGATAGCCATCGGGGAGTTTGCGTAGAGCTTCAAGCAGAAGTTCTCTTTTTGCGGCATACCAGTCGAAATTATCATCATATTCCTCAGCGAAATCATCTCTAAAATCCTCATCACCTTGAGGCACATATTTATAATTAGTTCTGATATAATTGAGTGCACAACGAATAGCAATGGTTTTGAGCCACGGAGCAATGGATTTCTCTGAGTCGACAGTTTTTCTGGCTTCGTACGCCCTAATAAATGTTTCTTGAAGCACATCTTGGGCATCTGCATCACAGCGGGTATAGCGCAAACAAAGGCCATACAACCATGGAGAAAAAGCCGCGTAAATATTATCAAACGCAGCCTTTTTTCCATTACTGAATTCTTCTATATCTCGTTGGGTAAATCCCCGCATAAAGTCATGAAATAAATCAAGATTTATTAGAGTACTTTCAAGACTTGTTTGCCTCTATTGAAATTTGCCCACACGCTATTGATGCAATTTAATGAATGGTAAGATCTCAGTACCTATGTTTAAGAAGTAGGTGCCGTTTGTCAATTGGCTCACTTCTATTTGATTATCAAAGTAACCCTTTTGAATACATTGGCCCGCAGCGTTAAAGATTTGATAGTTTCCTGAGTTCATACCTTGAATAGATAGGATATCTTGAACCGGGTTTGGGGAGAGTGTTAATG
>JALRJE010000059.1 GCA_023268965.1 Crocinitomicaceae bacterium | reverse complement strand
CAATAAAAAATTATACCGACATTAAATTTGATTTCTTTGAAGGGATTGCAAAAATAACCATCAATCGTCCGCGTGTTTACAATGCTTTTAGACCTGAAACCAATATGGAAATGTTGGATGCTATGAATATTTGTAGAGAACGTAATGATATTAGTGTCATCGTTTTAACTGGCGCTGGAGATAAAGCTTTCTGTTCAGGTGGAGATCAAAATGTTAAAGGGATTGGTGGTTATATTTCTGAAAACGGAGTGCCACGTTTAAATGTTTTGGATTTACACAAAGCAATTCGTTCAATGCCAAAGCCTGTGATTGCAATGGTAAATGGTTATGCCATAGGAGGCGGGCATGTGCTACACGTTGTTTGCGACCTCACTATTGCCTCTGAAAATGCCCGTTTTGGTCAAACTGGCCCCAAGGTAGGTAGTTTTGATGGCGGCTTTGGTTCTTCGTATCTCGCGCGCCACGTCGGTCAAAAAAAGGCTCGTGAAATCTGGTTTTTGTGTAACCAATACACTGCTGAAGAAGCAGAAAAAATGGGCATGGTTAATAAAGTTGTTCCCTTTGATCAACTCGAAGATACCGTTGTCGAATGGTCACAAACCATCATGAAAAGAAGCCCACTCGCCATTCGCATGATCAAACGTGCCATGAACGCCGAACTCGACGGTCAACATGGGCTAATGGAACTTGCCGGTGACGCCACCCTACTCTATTACTTAACGGAGGAGGCGCAAGAAGGCAAGCACGCCTTTCTCGAAAAACGCGATCCTAATTTTCAACAATATCCAAAATTTCCTTAATCATGGATTTCAGCAACATAGAACCTAAAGCGCTGTGGCAACATTTTGCTGCGCTGAACGCAGTGCCAAGGCCCTCCAAGAAAGAAGAACGCGTCATTGCATTCATGCTCAATTTTGGAACTGCACTTGGGCTAGACACCCAAACAGATGCCATCGGAAATGTGATCATTAAAAAAGCTGCCACCGCTGGCATGCAAGATCGCCAAACCGTCATTTTACAAAGCCACCTCGATATGGTGCATCAAAAAAATGCCAACACGGTTTTTGATTTTGACCAACAAGGCATTGACATGTACCAAGATGGCGACTGGATTCGCGCTAAAGGCACCACACTTGGCGCCGACAACGGCATTGGTGTGGCAGCCATCATGGCACTACTCGCAAGTACAGACATTCCACACCCGCCACTTGAAGCATTTTTTACCATCGACGAAGAAACCGGCATGACCGGCGCCAAACAGATGGATGCATCGCTCTTGACTGGAACCATCTTATTGAACCTCGATACTGAAGACGACGACGAACTCTCGGTTGGTTGCGCAGGTGGTATCGATACAAATACTTCCTTCGCTTACGAAGAAACTAAGGTCATTGACGGTTATAAATTATTCGAGATTCAAATCAGTGGTCTATTGGGTGGGCACTCGGGCATGGATATCGACAAAGGTCGGGGGAATGCCAACAAATGGTTAGCCCGTTTACTATGGGAAATATCCCAAATTATGGACGTCCAATTGCTTTCTTTTGATGGCGGTAGTTTGCGCAACGCGATTCCTCGAGAGGCCACATCAATCATTGCCGTCAAAGATGGCGCGTTTCTCCAAACAGCAATTGAAACTTATACACGAACGCTACGCGAAGAATATCACCTCATTGAGCCCCATTTTGCTGTTGAAATACAAGAAACTACAGCTGCGTTAAATGCAGTTCCAACGCCCATTTTTAAACAAATCATTGCCACTCTTTACGGTGTGCAAAACGGCGTATACCGCATGAGCCCCGATATCGAAGGTTTGGTCGAGGCTTCCTCATCATTGGCACGGGTTGTAATTCAAAATGGCAGTTTTACAACGCAATCTTTACAACGCAGCTCGGTAGAAAGTACCAAAAGAGAAATCAGTACGGCTGTTCGCTGTGCATTTGAAAATATGGGTGCAACGGTAGAACAAAGCGGAGACTACCCAGGCTGGAAGCCCAATTCAGGTTCTGCCATTCTTCAAATCATGAAGCAGCAATACATAGACATGTTCCAAGAAACACCAAAGGTAAAAGCTTGCCACGCTGGGCTTGAATGCGGTTTACTCAGCGAAAAGCTGCCAGGTGTTGACATGATTTCTTTTGGACCTAACATTAGAGCCGCACACTCACCAGACGAATGCGTACAAATTTCTTCCGTACAAAAATTCTGGGCCTACTTCTTGAATTCCCTCACCCATATTCCTAAAGCCTAACAATACAATGTCTCAAACACTACATACCATTGAAGAAGCTATTTTCGAAATCCAACAAGGACGTGTTGTTATTGTAGTAGATGACGAAGACCGCGAAAACGAAGGTGATTTCTTGACTGCAGCCCGCAACGCCACACCTGAACTCATCAACTTTATGGCTACCCATGGCAGGGGTCTTATTTGTGCACCCATCAGCGAAGACCGCTGTGATCAACTTGGATTGGAACTCATGGTACGCAACAATTCTGCTGCCTACGAAACACCTTTCACGATAAGTGTAGACTTAATTGGTCACGGCTGTACCACAGGTATCTCCGCTAGCGACCGCGCCAAAACAATTTTGGCAATGATCGACCCTAAAATTCGCCCAGAAGAATTAGGCAAGCCAGGTCATATCTTTCCTTTGCGTGCTCGAAATGGAGGTGTTCTCCGCCGAGCTGGGCACACAGAAGCAGCTGTAGATTTATCCAGACTTGCTGGTTTTGAAGAAGCCGGTATTATTGTCGAAATTTTAAATGAAGATGGCACCATGGCGCGGCTGCCCCAACTGATCGAAATCGCTAAGAAATTCGATCTGAAAATCATAAGTATTGCCGACCTCATCAAATATCGAATTTCACACGAGTCTTTAATTGTAGAACAAGTACAAGTCGAAATGCCAACCATTTACGGCGATTTCCAATTGCGCGCCTTTAAAGACCAAAGTAACAACCAAGACCACTTGGTCCTGACTAAAGGTACCTGGACCGAAGACGAATCTGTTTTGGTGCGTGTGCATTCCTCTTGCCTTACTGGCGATATCTTTGGCAGCTGTCGCTGTGACTGCGGCCCTCAACTTCACAAAGCAATGGAACTCATTAGTCAAGAAGGAAAAGGCGCAATTGTGTATATGAATCAAGAAGGTCGAGGGATTGGCTTACTCAACAAACTCAAAGCCTATAAACTTCAAGAAGAAGGCCTCGATACCTATGAAGCAAATGAAAAACTTGGCTTCAAGCCAGACGAGCGCGACTACGGAATCGGTGCGCAAATGCTACGCGCTATCGGCATTCGCAACATGAAACTCATGTCCAATAACCCCAAAAAACGGACAGGCCTCATTGGTTATGGCTTACAAATTACCGAAAATATCCCGCTAGAAATAGAGAGTAATATTCACAATGAACGCTACCTTCAAACCAAGCGCGATAAAATGGGACACAACATCAAACTCGACCATTGATGCTAGACGCAAGAGGAATAGAAAAAAACTATGGATCTCTTCAAATCCTAAAGGGAATTGATCTTTCGGTTGCACCTGCCGAAATTATTTCAATAGTCGGTTCTTCAGGTGCAGGCAAAACCACCTTGCTCCAAATATTGGGTACGCTAGATGCGCCCTCGGGCGGTCAACTATTCATAGAGGGCAAGAATCCATTTGAACTCAATGAAAAAGCACTTTCGCATTTTCGAAATCAGCGTTTGGGTTTTGTTTTTCAATTTCATCAGCTGCTCCCCGAATTTAATGCCCAAGAAAATATCGCACTTCCAGCCATGATTGGTGGTGCCAACCAAACCGATGCGATCAAAGCCGCAAAAAAATTACTCGAGCGTTTTGGTTTGTTGAATAGAGCTGAACACAAACCAGATGCACTTTCAGGCGGTGAGCAACAACGTATTGCCGTTGCACGTGCGCTGATCAATCAGCCAGCACTTATATTTGCCGATGAGCCCTCAGGTAATCTCGATACAGAAAATGCTCATGCGCTCCACCAACTCTTTTTTGAACTTCGTGCCGAAATGAAACAGAGCTTCGTGATTGTTACCCACAATGAAGGTTTTGCTCAAATGGCAGATAGAAGCCTAACGATGAAAGATGGATATTTTATCTAATCCTTCCAAGCAAGCGCTTAAAGAGTTTCTAGATTTCAAGGCTCAACAATACGAAAAACCGGCCTTTATTGCCACTGACCCCATTTCTTTGGTTCATCAGTTTACCAAAAAAGAAGACGTCGAAATTATCGCGTTTTTTATGGCTATTTTGGCTTGGGGTAATCGACAGAGCATCATTAAAAGTGGTGAAAAACTACTTGCCATCTTAGGTCAAGAACCGCATCAATATGTACTCAATTACCAAGATGGCGACTGTCCTGAATTTGTGCATCGGACTTTTAATCGGGTAGATTTAAATGGCTTTTTGCTCGGCTTAAAAGCCATTTATGAGCAAGGTGATTTAGAACAGGCCTTCTCTACAGGTAGACCAAATTCAACACTCTTTGCGCATATTTGTGCCTTTCGTTCACAGTTTATCCCGTACCTAAAAACCAGAACTTTGAAACATGTTGCAGACCCCGCCAGAGGTTCTGCAGCCAAACGCTTGGTTATGTTTTTAAGATGGATGGTGCGCTCTAATATAAAAGGGGTCGATTTCGGCATTTGGACAAGTATTGACACTGCCCAATTAATGATCCCACTGGATGTTCATACAGGAAATATTGCCCGCAAGCTGGGCCTGATCAGCAGAAAACAAAATGACTGGAAAACCAACGAAGAACTCATAGCTATTTTACAAGAATTTGACCCTGTCGATCCGGCAAAATATGACTTTGCCCTTTTTGGTCTTGGTGCTTTCGAAAAATTCTAGTTAGGCACCGATAGCGGGACAAGATCCATAAAAGGAGCTAAATAAGGCCCTTCTAGCGTTTGGAATACAAGTTTGTCTTCACTTTCAAGAGTCATTTTGAATTTCCATTTTTCGGAATTGATCCAAATAGTGAGTTCTTCTTTTTCTTCTTGATAGCTAAAATGTCCTTTGTCAAAAGTGCCTTTATCTAAATCGCCAAATGATCCAATCAGCACTTCTCCAGTTAAATAAAACACAAATAAAACCTCTCCCCACGCATTGCGCTTTTTAGGTGCTTGCTCATCTTGTCGGGTTCCGCTGAGCATCCATACTTTGCTATTACCTCCACTCAGCAAATGGGTGTGGTCTGCTCGATAGGTTTGTTCTCCGTTGATACAAGAACTCCATAAAAAGAGCAATAGAAAGCCCTTAAAAAACCAACTGTTTATCATTGAGGATTTTTAAAATTTCTGCAGATACCTGCGCTTGTTTTTCAGGCTTGATATTCGCGTCGTTGATTTGCTCGCAACGCACGTATTGATAGCGGTTTTGCTTCCAAGTAAACAGACAATTATAGAAATATTTTTGTCCTTCGTACCGTTCAAAAAAACGGATCACTATATCGTCATAGTTTTGGTCTTGCGGTCTAAATTCTATAGGGTATCCGATAAAACCGTTGGCTTGAATCATTTGCGCTCCTTCTTTTTCATAGATGACAAAACGTCGTACAGGAAAATGATTGACACCAGCTTTCATGAGCACCATACATCCTTGCGCTAAATCTAATCCTTTCTTTAGAGGGAATACGCGAAAAAAGTTGGGTGTGCAAGAAGGTTTGTTGAGGTCTTCGCTCCAATTAATGGTGCTGTCACAAAGGCGTAAATTTTTAAGCATCAGTGCCTCATTTTTACCTGAAAAAGAATTGGTATTGAAGTCTGTACTAATTTGGATACCCTTTACGGTTTCTTTTTTCTTAACTGGCTTTGGCTTGTCTTGCTGATTTAAATAGTTGACCGTGACAAATAATACAACCAACAGAGCAAAAATAATTCCGGTAAAACGGAGTAGTTTTTTGTTTCGCATTTGTTAAAATATTGAAGTTGAAATCTGACGAGCAGCTTCAAAGGCTACCTCATCAATTGAATGTTTGATTTGCGCTTTTTGCACATAAGCGAGCAAGGCCTCTGTGCTGAGATTTCCCGTGAGGTCTTCTTTGGCCATCGGACAGCCACCAAAGCCACCAATTGCAGTGTCAAAATGTTGGCATCCGCCAGCGATACACGCTTTGATCAGTGCTGCTTCTCGCCCCTGTACAACATGGAGATGGGCTGCAAAACGCAGACTTGGAAATTGTTGGATTAATGTTGTAAATACAGCTTGAGCACTTGTTGCTGTGGCGCAACCAATGGTGTCTGAAAGTGCAAATTCAGCAATTTCAAATTCACCATGTAATTTTTCAACCCATTGTGCTACAAGCGCTGCAGACCACGCCTCGTTGTAAGGATTGCCAAAACCCATAGACAGGTAGACCCGCAACTTTTTACCATGTTCTTTGCAAAGGTTAGAAAGCTGTTGTAAATCTATTAGTGCTTGGGCAATAGTAGCATTTGCATTCCTTAATTGGAAGGTCTCTGAAATAGAGAATGGGTAACCGATGATTGCTATACGCTCGTGGGAGCAAGCCTCAGCTGCACCACGAATATTCGCAACAATTGCCAATAATTGGGTCGGGGATGGATCGAGTTGAGCAAGCACTGCAGCGCTGTCTTTGAGTTGAGGAATTGCCTTGGGCGAAACAAAGCTTCCAAAGTCCAAGACATCGAAACCGCATTTCAGTAAAGCATTGAGGTAACTTACTTTTTGTTCGGTAGCAATCCAATTTTGGATGCCTTGCATCGCGTCCCTGGGACATTCTGTTATTTGTATGGCCTTTAAAAAATTGGTCATTGAACTGCTCTTTTCTGTAAGGCGCGGTTAATTGATTTGACCAATGCTGGACCTTCATAAATAAATCCGGTATACAACTGAACTAAAGAAGCACCAGCATCTAGCTTGTCGATTGCATCTTGAGCAGAATGAATACCTCCTACGGCCATCATAGGGATTTGACCTTCAGATTTTTCGTGAATGTATTTAATCATTGCGGTAGAGCGCGCTGTAATTGGTTTTCCGGAGATACCGCCTGCCCCCATCTGCGCTACTTCGGACTCAGGCGTCAAAAGCTGCGCTCTCGAAATGGTCGTGTTTGCTACGATCAGTCCTGCGATTTTGGTATGGTTCACAATTGCTATAATTTCATCCACTTGGGTGTCGTTAAGATCAGGTGCAATTTTCAGAAGGATTGGTTTGGACGCTTTTTGCGCAGCGTTCTTTTCTTGAATTTGCAGCAATAGGTCTTGGAGGGGTTCTTTTTCTTGTAAAGCACGCAAATTAGGCGTGTTGGGCGAAGATACATTCACTACAAAATAATCCACGTATGGAAAAAGCGCATCGAAGCAAAGCAAGTAGTCTGCAGCCGCTGCCTCGTTTGGTGTCCATTTATTTTTGCCGATATTGCCACCTATAATGACACGCCTATTTCGACGCTTTTTAAGTTGTTCTATCGCTGCTGTGACGCCGTCATTATTGAAACCCATTCGGTTTAAAATAGCCTGATCAGCTTTGAGTCTGAAAAGTCTGGGTTTGTCGTTGCCAGGTTGTGCTTTGGGTGTAACTGTTCCGATTTCGATAAAGCCAAAACCACAATCGGCAAGTGCATCTATGTGTTGGGCATTTTTGTCAAAACCGGCAGCTAAACCCACAGGATTGGGGAAATTCAAACCCAAAAAATTGGTCTCTAAGCTGGGGTGTTCCACTACAAACAGCGATCGAAAGAGCAAGCGCGAAGGAAAAAACGCATGTATTTTATCCAAGAGGCCTACAACAAAATAGTGAACCTTCTCGGCATCGAATTGAAAGAGGATAAAACGAAATAGTTTGTACATACACAAATGTACAAACTATTTCATGCATAAGTACCTACACCAATAGCAGCAAACAAATCGTCAGGACGGGGTAATACCAATAACGCCAGGGATTATTTACTTTCTTTTGGTATTGAACAGCAGCCAATATTTCATTGAAATTTTGATGCTTTCTGACCTGCTCAATACTTGGCTCTTTTCGGTTGAGTAATATTTTTAACATATTTATTCTTTTTGATGGAAAAATTCTTTGAGTTTAAGAACAGCGCGGAAAGTTTTCACTTTTGCGTTATTTTCTGACAAACCGCAGATATCGCCAATTTCTTTGAAAGAGCGTTTTTCGAAAAAACGCATTTCAACCAATTGGAGCTGCTGATCTTTGAGTGATTGGAGAGCGAGAACCAAGCGTGCTTTGTCTTCTTCGGTGTAATCTTCAGTCCATTCTTCTATTACTTGCTTAAGCACTACTTTATCTAGGCTGACGGTGCGCTGTGCTTTTTGATCGCGAAAGGATTGATATAGCTCACTTTTGGCAATTCGAAATAACCATGCGCCAAAAGGCAAGCCACGGTATTCAAATTTATGTAAAGATTGTAAAGCCTTTACAAAAACACAAGAAGTGATGTCATAGGCTTGTTCTTCGTCGTCTACACGGCGGTAAACGTAGCGAAAGATCGCATCGTGGTAACGCTCGTAAAGCGGTGCAAAATAACGCGGATCTTGCTGAGCGCGCTCGATTTGAGTTTTTTCTTCAGAAGGAAGAAATGACTGCTGCTGGAGGGAGAGTTGGAGAGGCATAGTCTTTGGTTTTAAGGAGTTTAGCATGTGAGGCTTGCAGACCTCATACTCCGATAACGCAAGAAATTTTGTTTTGGTACATCATTTTTGAAAAAAAATTAAATTTTTTTATAGAGCACTATAAAACACTGAAATTTCTGAGTAGAAATGACAGTAAATGAATGTTTGAAATTCAGCGCTATTGTCGCTTTCCAATCTTGCTTAGTGCTGTACTTCATGGCTATCATTGTATAAGATCCTATGCCATTTAATTGAAGACTTTGCGCACCTACACCCAATAAATGAATGTTGGTGTAAATAGCAGCAGCACCTTTTGGCACTTGATAGAGACCATAAACGAATTCAAAATGAAAATTTGAAACCATTGGGGAGTGCGTCCAGTTGAATTCTAATTGCTTACTTGTAGGTGCCTGTGCTGTTGCTATACCGAGTTGTGCTGAAACTTGCAGCAACTCATTTGCATTAAGTTGAAGTTGAAGCTCATTTCGAAACCTCATGGTCGGTTGATTGAATGGTGTAGAATGGATTGTAAATTGCTGTTGGAACTGTTGCTTCTTGCTCATTTGATAATGTAGCTGGCACCTTAATTCTTGTCGTGTAGTAGGAAGAGAATGGCTACTCATTAAAAATGGAATTAACGACATTTCAGAAGATAATTTCAATAGAACCTTTGGACGAACTTGCCATTTTAGCTGTAGAATGAAACCCCGCTCATTGGATCCTTTGGTTGCGTTACCAATTGGATTGGCATAAAATGTTTGGTACAGTGGCCCGTAATTGCGCAAATGAAAACCCATTTCTAAGCGGGGATCTAAATAATATACGAATGCCATATTGAGCGCCGATCTGTACAAAAAAGGCACTTCTTTCTGAGCTACGGTAGTTACTTCTCCGTAGCAATAAAATTGACGCCAAGTACCCTGGGCATAAACACTGCCACTCCATAAGGAAAGTGGGTGGATCGGTTTATCTGCGCTAGAGGTATCAAAGTGCGATTTTCTTAATTGCACATCTTGATGTAAAAATAAAGTGCCAATTTGCCAAAGTGGAGCCCGGTAGGTGTAAGCTACGCCGACGAGTTGTTCAAATGCTTGTTTTCTTTTGGAAATTTCGTTGGGTGTGCGGTGCAAACCGTTCGTGTATTGCAAATTGAACTCTTGCTGAAGGGTATCAGTTGGTGGTTTTGCGTCAATTAATTTAAAGGAGCTAAGCAGTAGTAATTGATGTTTGTCCCTGTTGAACTGGGCAGCTACACCATTTAAGAAACGTTGTTCATCTCTGCCCTGGTAGGGTTTTAAACCCATCGGATTTCTGGCAAGCTGCAGTAAATCGATGCTTTTTCCCATTCCTCTGGACGACCACAAAAGCAAACCTTGCCCCCACTGCATTTGATATGCCCCAAGGAACATTTTTTGTAGTATCGTACTTTTTGATGGAGCCCCCCAGGCAATATACCCCGTCAAAAAATCAAAACCTTTAACCGGGGTTTGATGCCAAATTGGTTCGCCAACGTCTTTAGCGATTTGCAGGCCTGAGCGCCAATTGCGCCATTCGAGTTTGACGCTCACCTGACTAGCAAATGAATTTCCTACATGGTTGGTATCTTTCCATAAAACGAATTGATCTTCTTTGATTAAAAGTTGTGGAAATTGAAATTGAGCCGCTAATTGAAGATGAAATGACGGTTTGCCATGGGCAGTGTATATTGAAGGTCCTTGAATCTTTATATGTTGCAGGAGCAAGTTCATTTCGTTTACTTCTCGATCGAGTATACCTTGTAGTTGGTAGCTATTTACCAACTGCCCGCCACTATTAAAATAAGTGTTTAGTAGGGTTGCATCTGCCGGGCTGAGCAGCTCAAGAAAGACCAAATTTGGAATTTCTGCTTGTGTAAGGACAAGCGGGTTGTTTTCTGTGACGATTTCAGCAAGCGGAACCTGAGCAAAAGGCACAAACATCCAAGAGATGAAAAATATACATACGATTGCTTTCATTACTGATGAACAATGCCAATTTGAAAACTTGGCCCAAGACCTCCTTGCCAACGTTGAGAAAGTTGCCATTGAAAGCGCTTGTCGTGGGTACTTCTTAATGAAAATATATAGTGCTGTGGAAAAAGCCCGCATGTCATTTGCAATTGAACATATGCAATGGTTTGCATCAAGGATAGGTAAAGAGAAGGGGCAAAATGAGGCGTCCAGGTTAGGCCTTGGGCAAATAAGAGCGTTGGCTGTAAAAGTTGCAGGTGCTCTAAACTCATTTGCTGGGTTTGGGCGCCACCAATATTGTTTAGGGTGAAGGCTAAATGATGTTGCTTACTAAAGGCATATTGGCAACCAAGCCGAGCATTTGCTGTAAGATAATGACCGTAATAACTCGGCTGCAGAAACGTTTCAAGATTCAGGCCGATACCAACCTTTAATTGAGGGCTAAGAGAATAGCCAATGGCATGCGCCGTTCGAAATTGAACAAGTGCAGCTTGAAACACAGCACTTACTTCATGATACAATGCCGCATTATGCTTGAGGTAATGGATAGAAAAACCAAAAGCCCCGAGATTAGCAACGCGTAGAGGCGCAGTTGCAATCATTTGATAACCCTCTGGATTATATGCGCTAAACGCTGCAGCATTGTTGGGTTGCTGATTTTGAGCAACAGCGCAAAGTGCAGGTGAAATCATCAGGCCTCCTTGGGAAGATCCCATATATTGAGCCCAAAATAAAAAAGGAATGCTCAGAAAGAACAGCAATTGGTGTAAGCGTTTGATCATGGCTCAAAAATAGATCTGCTCACCAAGAAGACTTTCAGTAATTTCAGCAGTTAAACAAGAGATTCAGTATATTTGAGGACACTTATTTTTATGTCCAAAGTAACGCTACCATTTTCAGCAACCCCACTTAGTTCTTGGCAGGGGCAATTACGCAAAGAACTCAAAGAAAATACGGGTCTTTTAAATTACCACTCTCCTATTGAGGCGCTCAGCGTATCGTTGCTAGATTTAGAAAATGACCAACTTGTTCATGCAGAACTCCAAGCATTTCCATGGAAACGAACCGTTAATGTAGCTGCCACCCATGCCAAACAAAGCAATCAAATCATATTAGATGCTTTGATGCAAGGTGCCGATGCCATTTTCATTGCCAACGCAACTACCCAAACCAATTGGCCCGAACTGCTCTCCAACATCCAAATAGCATACGTGAGCTGCTTGATCGAATTTGATTCTTACAGTGCTGCTGAACATTTTAAACAGAGTGCCACACCCGAACAAATTAGCCACTGCATTGCCTTGCACAAAGATGGGGCCCAATTCAATTTCATCAGCACTTTTGAGTTGCAGCAAATTGGCGCCAATTGTTCGACAGAACTTGCCGGAGGCCTACTCAACCTGCACCAACAACTCGAGCAAATCACTACAGACAAAACACTCTATTTTGAACTTGGTATTGGTAATGAATTCTTCATAGAGATCGCAAAATTTAGAGCCCTAAGGCAATTGATCAAGCAACTTGAAGCGCTGCATCATATCAAGATCGAATTAAAAGTGCTTGCCAAAACAGGTTTTTGCAACAAAAGCTTAAAAGACCCCTATACCAATTTATTAAGACAAGCAACCGAGAGTCTGAGTGCCGTTATGGGAGGCGCCCATTTTTTGTGTATTCAATCTTATGACCAGCTTAGTACTGCAGGCCCAAGTACATTTGGGCAACGAATGGCGCTCAATATTGGCAACCTCATTAGTGAAGAAGCACAACTTTCCGCGCTAAAAGATCCTTTGCAAGGTGCATACCTAATCGAACAACTTACTTTAGCGCTACTCAAAAAAAGTTGGGCCCTTCTCTGCGACCTCGATGAAATGGGGCAAGCTGCACCTGAAAAACTCAAGGAAGCCATTATTGAGACCAAAAACATACGCTTGGAACAATTTCATTCTGGAGCAAATACTTTCATTGGCGTCAACGCTTTTATGAATGAATTTGATAGCCCCAAAGCCGAATGGGTCGAAAGCCCTATATTTTTAGAATTACCCTATTTAATTCTCGAAAAAATCGCCGTCTAATGCCAAGAAAAGAACTCCACCCCTACCGCAATTTAGATTGGTCTGAAAAAACGCAAGCCCCCAAGCCCATTTCATTTAGATCGGGTATTGCGCCATACTTAGGCGGGCCCTATGCCTCAATGTATTTATCTAAACCCTGGACTATTCGGCAATACGCTGGGTTCTCCACTGCGGAAGCCTCCAATGCCTTTTACAGAAGAAACTTGGCCGCCGGACAGAAAGGGCTAAGTGTTGCCTTTGATTTAGCTACCCATAGAGGTTATGATTCAGATCACGAGCGCGTTATCGGCGATGTAGGAAAAGCAGGCGTTGCTATAGACTCCATTGAGGATATGAATTTGCTCTTCGATCAGATTCCCCTCGATGAAATGTCGGTATCCATGACCATGAACGGTGCTGTTTTGCCCATTATGGCATTTTATATTGCAAGCGCGCATGAACAAGGCGTGCAAACAGGGCAACTCAGCGGGACTATTCAGAACGATATCCTCAAAGAATTTATGGTGCGCAACACCTATATCTATCCGCCGGCGCCATCTATGCGCATTATTGCAGATATTTTTGCCTACACCGCTGCACACATGCCAAAATTTAATTCGATTTCGATTTCGGGTTACCACATGCATGAGGCTGGCGCCACCGCTGCAATTGAACTGGCTTACACTCTTGCAGATGGACTCGAATACATACGGACTGGATTAAACGCCGGCTTGGCCATAGACGATTTTGCGCCTCGGCTCAGCTTTTTTTGGGCCATCGGTATGGATCACCTTACCGAAGTAGCCAAACTCAGGGCTGGGCGTGTACTTTGGGCCAAGTTAGTCCAAGACTTTAAACCTAATAGCCAAAAATCGTTGGCACTCCGCACCCACTGCCAAACCTCAGGATGGTCTCTGACCGAGCAAGATCCGTTTAATAATGTTGCACGCACTTGTCTTGAGGCACTTTCTGCAGCGCTAGGCGGCACACAGTCTTTACACACCAATGCCTTGGATGAAGCCATTGCATTACCAACAGATTTTTCTGCGCGTATTGCCCGTAACACCCAAATTTATTTACAAAAAGAAACTGGTATTACCAATTTCATCGATCCCTACGCGGGTAGTGAGGCCCTTGAAAAACGCACCCAAGAACTCATTGAAGAAGCCTGGGACCTACTGACGGAAGTCGAAAATCTTGGAGGAATGGCCAAGGCCATTGAAACCGGTCTGCCAAAAATGCGCATCGAAGAAGCGGCAGCTAAAAAACAAGCGCGCATCGATTCCGGTTACGAAATAATCGTTGGTGTGAACCGTTACCAAACCGATGAAAATAGTCAAATCGAGATCCGAGAAGTAGACAACACGGAGGTGAGAAAGGCACAAATCAACAAACTCAAAGAAATCAAAACAAGTCGAAATAACGCTGAGGTTACTTCGTTATTAAGTGAACTTAAAAAGGCCGCCGAAGGAAATGAAAATTTGCTTGAAATTGCGGTGCGTTGTGCGAAAGCGCGCTGTACTTTAGGCGAGATATCAAGCACGCTCGAAGAAGTTTACGGCAGGTATCAAGCCAAAATTCGTAGCATTAGTGGTGTTTATGCAAAAGAAATTATGAATGATCCAGATTTTAATCAAGCCAAGGTCCTACTCGAGCAATTTATGGAACTCGAAGGAAGACGCCCTCGCATCATGATTGCCAAAATGGGGCAAGACGGACACGACCGCGGAGCAAAAGTAATTGCGAGTTCTTTTGCAGATATCGGTTTCGATGTTGATATTGGTCCGTTGTTTCAAACCCCCGAAGAAGCCGCCAAACAAGCCATAGAAAATGACGTTCATATTGTAGGGGTCTCCTCCTTAGCTGCGGGTCATAAAACTCTTGTTCCTGCCGTGATTGATGCGCTCAAAAACGTGGGGCGCTCAGACATCATGGTGGTAGCTGGCGGCGTTATTCCGCAGCAAGACTACGACTACCTTTATAAAGCTGGCGTATTCGGTATTTATGGTCCTGGCACAAAGATTGCACTCGCTGCGCAAGAAATCTTACAACTTTTGATCAAGAGCCATCAATAAATTTTATTAATTTCGACAAGTAAATCACTTTACAAGTAAAACTATACTCATGAAAATACTAGTGCTGCTTCTTTTTTCTTTTGTTCTTTTCTTCAGTGGCAATGCCCAGCAACCCACCTTACAGCTCAAAGAATCAAAAAGAGTAATCACCCTAGACGATGAAAAAGGAGGCAATACATCTGTGGAAATGCGCAGCGTTTTTACAGCGGCTGGTACCAAGAAAGTCAGTACCGAGTGGCTTATATCTGGTACCAAAGACAAAGATTGGAATTTTGTCAAAGGCGATGAAAAAAGCGATATAATAGAAATTAATTTTAAACGAGTGGGCAATTACTCGGTTTCTTTAACGGTAACCTATGCTGTTAAAAAAACACTTAAGAACGGAGAAGTCGAGGAAGAAGAGTTTGATGTTTCCATAGACAACGATAACTTTATTACCGTGACCAACAACTTCGATGAACTCACGCAACTTCATGCCGATTCAAACTTCATTAAGTTAGTAAAGCGTGCAGGTGACTTCACGGTTAAAGAAAAATATGCCAATGACCCTACTCCGTATATATTTTTGGCTAAAGGTTTGTTTGGTATCTACCGTAAAGACCTCAAAGATCCAATGATCCAAGATCCGTTTGAAGAAGCCATTACCGCTTGTGCAACGGCAATAGAACGCGACGAAAACGGTGTATTCAAGATGCCTATTCACAAAATGTGGCTCAATGGTTTTCAGCTCGAATTACTCAATAACGGAATTCGCTACATCCTGGACGAAACCGACGGTTATCCTACAATGTATAGCAATTCAGACAAAGAAAAAACAGCAGAAACCTTAGCAGAGATGCTAGATGCTTGTGAATCTTACAGCAGCATCACACGCAATCCGATGGGTATCAAATTTATTGAAGCGGCTATTCGCTACAATAACAGAGACGTCAAAAATGCGAATCTCATATGGAAAACGGAAATACCCAATCTACTCCAACTCAGCGATAAAGATTTTGAGAGTTGGACCCAAGCAGATAAAGATGCCTTGCGCACAGGCCTCATTCTTAGCTCCCAAAGCCTTGATAAAAGAGATGGTAGCTCTTTAAATGCGAGACCTATTTGTAAGAAAGCTGAAAAATGGTTTGAATACGACAAAGACTGGATTGCTTTTTACGAAAAAGCAATGAATAGCTTTGAGCCTAAATAATGACCATGATGAAACGTATACCCTCTTGGATAAAAAACAAGTACGTACTCACAAGTGTGGTATTTGGAATTTATTTTTTATTCTTGGACGATTGGGACGTTTTTACGCTTGTTCGATCGAAGCGTAAACTTGAACAAATCGAGCAACAAGATGCGCAAATGAGTGAGCAGCTCAAACAAACCAAAAAAACGCTTTACCGACTGCACCACCTCGATGAACTCGAGGCTTATGCCCGCTCAGAAAAATTCTTTAAAAGAGACGACGAAGATATCTTTGTGGTTACCAAAAAATAAACAAGTAGTCACGGATTTGGCACAAACAACCGTGCTCCGGGGTAATAGAAAAGCAAAATCTGATCAAAGGCATAGCCTTTTTTTGCCATTTGCATAGCGCCCTCCTGGCAAAGCCCTACTCCATGACCAAAGCCCCTACCGTACAATACTACTTGCTGACCTTCGATAACAGCATCGAAGAAAGTTGATTTCAATTTAAATTCCTCTCGGAGATCGCGCAGTGGGATTCCATAAACCGGATGCAAATAAAAAGCGCTGCGAATCGGCTGCTTAAAGGCTTGCAAAAGTGAATAACTTAAAGAGTCATTAATTGGGAAGCCGTAATTATTCACCAAAAATGTAGTCCAGGTTTGCAATGGAATGCTTTTAACCCAAGTAGCTTGCTTGGTGTGGATACAGAATGTATCCTTGAAGGTGGTAAGGCCTTTAATTTGTTCATTCCAGATATCTTGCGGTTCACACGTTTGACCTCCGCAATTCGCATGAAAAAAGGTCGGGAAGTATTTGCCTTCGGCATTGAGCAAAACCACATCTTTGGTTTGATGAACCGCGGAATCGATAAGGGCTGTTCCGGTTCTTTTGTGCAAATAAGCCTGGCAATGGGTGCGTTCACAAAGTTCATATCCATCTTTCTGGTGCCGTTTGAGGTTGTTTAGCGCATAGGTTCGAGAAATTACAGCCTGTGCTTGATAGTATGGTTTTTGATGCCCAGGACCGCCCTCGCAAGCAACCACCCCTTCGAGGTAAGTTTGCAACTCCACTAAATTAACCAATTGAAGATTGCTTTTATAAACGCATACTTCAAAGTCTCCTTCGTACGCACGTGTTTTGGTCGATAAAGTTGGCACCGACCAATTACAGAAATCTTCCTGAGCTAATTGCAGTAATTCAAACTTACTTGCCTCAAATTGGTAGGCACCTCCTTGAAAATACTGAACCTTGGCACCATTCATTTTGAATTTTCCTTGACTTTGTGCGGCTAATTTTGAAGAATAAGAGGAGCCGTCTGGTAAAATTGCGTGCAATAGGTAGTTACCACTCGCTACTACGAATTGAAATTCTTTTACCGTTGAAGCTGTATATAAGCCAATACTTAGTTTTTGAGCTAAGGATTGCTGCCAATTTAAAAAAAGAAAGACGAGTAAGAATGGTTTCACGATTACAAATAGGTATTCATAGATTGAGCAATTCGATTACTTGCACCTGGTTCTTGTAAAAGCGCTTGCAACGTTGAATAATGCAAAAGTTGCGTCTGCCTCATGGGTTGTCCGGGAAGCAATTTAAGCAATTCTTTCTGCATATTCTCTACAGTACATTGGTCTTGAATTAGTTCGGGAATTGCAGCTTTTTGAATAATCAGGTTCACCAATGAAATATATTTGATTTTGACAAGTTTTTTGGCCAACCAGATCGAAAGCCCAGACCCCTTATAACAGACCACCTGAGGAACCTTAAAAAGTGCTGTTTCTAAGGTAGCGGTACCTGAGGTCACCAAGGCGAGTGTAGCCACCGAAAGCACATCATAGGTGTGTGCGCTGCTTAAATAAACGTCGTAATCTATACAATAGGCTTCGTAAACTTCTTGTGGAATATTGCTAGAACAGGCCACCGCAATTTGATGCGTTGCACTAAATTTAGAAGCTGCCTCGAGCATCAGTGGCAATTTCTTTTCAATTTCTTGACGTCTAGAGCCCGGTAATACTGCTAAAATAGGCTTCGCAAAAGAAAGTGGTTCATGTTTTTGCTGAAAAGAAGTGATTTCATCGAGTAATGGATGTCCAAAATAAGCTACATCAACACCAAAACCTGCATAGAACTCTGGTTCAAAAGGCAAAATACAATAGAGCTTGGCAACATACTTCTGGATGGTAAATACCCGATTTTGTTTCCAAGCCCAAACCGTCGGAGAAATGTAATACAATACTTTAATATTGTGCTCGTGTGCCCATTTGGCCATTCTGAGGTTAAAACCCGGATAATCTACCAAGACCAAAACCGAGGGCCTTTGTTGGAGCAAGGTATTTTTGAGGAGCTTAAATTGCCGATTAATGGTGCGGATATTCATTAAAACTTCTAGGAAACCCATGAAGCTCATGGAGCTAATGTGTTGATCGAGGGAAACCCCCTCTGCGGCAAGGCGGTCTCCGCCCCACGCCTTGAATTGAAGTTTAGGATTGATGGCTTTCCAGGCCGAGACTAAGTTTGCTGCATGAAGGTCGCCAGAAGCTTCGCCACAGACAATATATACCAATTGATTTTGTTCCAAGTTTTAAAGTTAAAACAGACGCTCGAGATTCACGTAGATCATGTAGGGTGCATAAAGTAACATACCAAAGATGATACCACGTGTATGAAAATACTGCTCCCGATTTAAAAAGAAATAAAACCAAGCCAAATTACCAATAAGGCCAAGTGAGAGGTAACGACTCATGAACTCTTGAAAATGCAAGGTTTGATACCACAGGTAAGAAAAACTTTGCCCATAGGATTGTGAAAGAATAAATACAATGATGGGTAAAAGGAGTAGCGGAGAAATAACACCAATGACGAGACCGATGAAAAACGAAGTGTTGAAATTACTTTTTAGTGTTCCCATGATTTGAAATGATTGAGGTGGGCATAGGCAGTGAGGTCAAATTGCGTAGGTACCACGCTAACGTAACCTTCTTTAAGCGCATGAAGGTCGGTATCTGGGCGTTGATCGAGATCGGCAAACTCGCCTGTGAGCCAAAAATAATGCCGACCGAATTGATCCTGACGTTTTTCGAAGCGATCTGCCCAATAGGCATGTGCTTGTTTACAAAATTTGAGCCCTTTTATGTCGGCAAGTGACAACTTTGGAATATTGACATTTAGACAGATATTGTGCTCAAAACCTTTTTCAAAAAATAGGTTGAGCAATTTGGTAATATAGTGCTGTGCGGCTGTAAAATCTGCATCAGCAGCGAAATCTGCTAACGAGAAACCAAAGGAAGGGATTCCTTCCATTGCTCCTTCTATGGCGGCTGACATGGTTCCAGAATAGAGCACGTTCGTGGAAGAGTTTTCTCCGTGATTTACTCCGGATAAAATAAGGTCGGGTTTAGTGCCCAATAATTCGTAGATGCCGAGCTTGACGCAATCTACGGGTGTGCCACTACATGCATGAGCCTCTATTCCCGGATAAATTGAACTTTTGAACAAGCGTATGGGGTCGTGAATGGTAATGGCATGCCCCATGCCTGATTGCGGTTTGTCAGGGGCCACAACAAGTAAATCGCCGAAGGGCTGGGCAGCTTCAATTAAGGAAGCGATACCTTTTGCGCCTATGCCGTCGTCATTGGTAATTAAGATTTGTGGTTTTCGACCCTGAATCATGCGCTAAAATTAGTCAATTATCATCTTGAAAATGCTAATTTTGTTGTAATGAACGATAAAATCAAATGGATAGAGCCTCAACAGCGCTTTGCTATTTGTGCGCTCTCGGCAATTCCACTTAGAAAAGAACCAAAAGATAGTGCTGAGCAAGTATCGCAAATGCTATTTGGAGAAGCGCTTGAGGTGCTTGAATATGCCAAGCCTTGGCTCAAGATTCGCAGCTTGCTAGATGGTTACGAGGGATATATTGACCACAAACAAGTCATTGCGCTTACCGATAAAGAACTCAAGCGCTGGATGGACAGCTACATTATTGCCAATACCCATTATGTTCAAGTAACCGGACCTTCCGGACCTCAAATGATCAGCGGAGGATCATTTATTGGTAACCAAGCCCATTTTCAGATCGGAAATTATACTTTTCAAACTATAACTCAGCTTGTAGCCCCAGACGCCTGGACCTACGCACTTGGTTTTTTAAATACGCCTTACCTTTGGGGAGGCAAGTCGATTTTTGGTACAGACTGCTCTGGTTTGGTCCAAAATGTGTACCGCCTGCTCGATATCAATCTCCCCCGCGATGCGGAGCAACAGGTAGAAATTGGCATGGCTGTTCATTTTGAAGACCGTCGAGCACTCGATTTAGCTTTTTTCAAAAATCAAGCAGGGCGCGTTCATCATGTAGGCATTATTGGCCCCGAGCTCCAAATATTACACGCCTCTGGGCAAGTGCGTATCGACAAACTAACTGAGGAAGGAATTTACAATGATGCCGCAGGAAATTATACGCATTCTTTATTCGAAATTAGACGCTTATTTTAGCAATCTTACGATATTTGCACCTTAAATTTTACCCATGAAAGACCAAACCATATTTAATCTGATACAAGCCGAAAACGAACGTCAGTTGCACGGTATTGAACTCATTGCCTCTGAGAACTTTGTTAGTGAACAAGTAATGCAAGCCATGGGCTCGGTGCTTACCAACAAATATGCAGAGGGTCTGCCTGGAAAGCGCTATTACGGTGGTTGTGAAATCGTAGATAAAGTAGAACAATTAGCTATAGATCGCTTATGCACATTATTTGGTGCTACATGGGCCAATGTACAACCCCACTCTGGCGCTCAGGCCAACGCAGCTGTTTTTCTTGCTTGCTTGCATCCAGGCGACAAAATTTTGGGTTTTGATTTAGCGCATGGAGGGCATCTTACACATGGGTCTCCGGTTAATTTTTCTGGAAAAATCTATCAACCATTTTTTTATGGGGTCAACAAAGAAACTGGTTTAATTGACTACGATGCCATGGAAGAAACCGCCAAGCGCGAACGTCCAAAAATGATTATTTGCGGTGCCTCTGCTTATTCAAGAGATTGGGATTACGCGCGCATAAGAAAAGTTGCCGACGAAATTGGCGCCTTGGTTTTGGCAGATATCTCCCACCCCTCTGGGCTCATTGCTGCCGGCTTATTGAATGATCCGCTTGAACACTGCCATATTATTACCTCTACTACCCACAAAACCTTACGCGGGCCAAGAGGTGGTATTATTATGCTGCGTCACAACTTTGAAAATCCATTTGGCTTGCGTTGGAACAACGGTAACCTCAAGTCCATTGGCGCCTTGCTAGACGCTGCTGTTTTCCCTGGTATTCAAGGAGGGCCTTTAGAGCATGTCATTGCTGCCAAAGCAGTCGCTTTTGGCGAGGCACTAGACCCTTCATTTAAAACATATATGAAGCAAGTGCAAACGAACGCCGCAGTTTTTGCAGCTGAGTTGGTCAAGTTGGGTTACAACATCGTATCGGGCGGCACCGACAACCACAGCATGCTGATAGACCTCAGGAACAAGAATATAACGGGAAAAGCCGCGGAAGAGGCTCTTGGTAAAGCAGACATAACCGTAAA
>JALRJE010000111.1 GCA_023268965.1 Crocinitomicaceae bacterium | reverse complement strand
ATTTGATTTTGCAGTAGATTTTTCAAGAGAAAAACTTCAATTAAAAGATCGTATCACCTATTACTTCTTGGTATATGACAACGACGGTATAAATGGTCATAAAGCAACAAAAAGTGATGTGAGTACTTATCAGTTACCTAGTTTAGAAGAACTCAACGAACAAAGAAAAGAAGATCAAACTGAACAAATTAAGCAATTAGAAGATGTATTTAAAAAAATGCAAAAATTCAATAAAGACATACAACAACTCAAGAAAGAAAGTAACCAGTCTAAAACAAATAATTGGAATAAACTCAATAAAATAGAGCAATTACAACAAGAACAACAAGAACTTCAACAGCAAATACAAGAGAGCCTAGAAGAAATCAAACAAAGCACTTCGCAAAAGAATCAATTGTCCCCCATCGACGAAGAACTTTTAGAAAAACAAGCATTACTCGAAGAATTACTTAATGAAGTAATGGACGACGAATTAAAAGCGCTTTTAGAACAACTAGAGCAGCTTTTAAAAGATCAAAATAGAGAAGATAGTAAAGAAAAACTCGAACAGTTGGAACAATCCTCTGAAGACATGAATAAACAATTAGATAGAAGTTTAGAATTATTAAAAAAATTACAAGTTAATGAACGCATAGATGATTTAGAAAAAGAACTGAATCAATTGGCTAAAGAACAAGAAGAATTAAAAGATCAAACACAAGAACTCTCGAAAGAAGAGCTATTAAAAAAACAACAAGCACTCAATGAAAAATTTGAAGTGTTGAAACAGGATATAAAAGAAGTTCAGAAATTGAATGAAGAATTGGAACGCCCGTTAGATTTAGATATTATAGATGATTTAGAACAACAGGTATCAGAAGATTTAGAAAATGCAGCCAAAGAAATAACCGAGGGTAAATCTAAAAAAGCGGCAGAAAATCAAAAGGCAGCATCTGATGGAATGAAAGCCATGGCATCTCAATTAAATGCAAAGCAACAACAGTCTAACAAGCAACAGCAAGAAGAGGATATGGAAAGCTTGCGCGCAATTTTAGAAGGCCTTATTAATCTGAGTTTGGACCAAGAAACGAATGAAAAAGCCTTTCTTAAAATAAGCACCAAAGACCCGGTTTATAGAAAATTAGGAAGAAGACAGCAAAGAATCAATGACGACACAAAAATGGTAAGAGATAGCTTAATTGCTCTAGCCAAAAGACAGCCAAAAATTGCGACATTCATAGATGGAGAATTAAATACAATTGAAAAACAACAGCAGGCGGCAATAGAAGCAATAGATGACCATAGAAAAAAGGATATTGAAAAACACCAACAGGTGGTGATGACATCTTACAATAATCTAGCCTTATTACTGAATGAAGCACTACAATCCATGCAACAACAAATGAACGCAGCTATGGAAGGAAGCGGAAGCTGTGATAACCCAGGAAAAGGCCGTCCTAAATCTGGTCAATCGATGTCGACAGGAGACATGAAGGAAATGTTGAAAAAGCAACTTGAACAGCTGCAAAAAGGCGCAAATCAAGGGGGTAAAAATCCCGGAAACAAGCCTGGATCTTCTCCTGGAAACAAAGGAGAACAAGGTTCGGGCTTACCTGGTTTAGGCTCGAAAGAATTGGCGAAAATGGCAGCGGAACAAACCGCTATTCGCCAAAGACTAGAGCAATTAAAACAAGAACTAAATAAAGAAGGAAAGGGGCTTGGTAATCAACTTAATCCACTATTAAAAGAATTAGAACAGCAGGAAAAAGATCTTTTACTAAAAAGAGTGAGCCCTGAAACGATCCAAAGGCAAAAAGAAATATTAACACGCCTACTTGAAAGCGAAAATGCCGTTATGAAACGAGGTTTTGAAGAAAAAAGAGAATCTCAATCTGCAAAAGATGAGCAAAAAGGTAACCAAATTCGTTTTGATGAGTATAAAAAGGCCAAATGGAATGAGTTGGAGTTAATAAAGTCCATAGACCCGTCTTTGCAGTTATACTACAAACAAAGGTCTGACAAATATTTAAGCCAATGATTTCCCGGATTTTTATCATATGAAAGAAGGTTTTTCTATAGTTACCGAAATGGTGTTACCGTCTGATTATCAGTCTCTTATAGATGTAGAGAAGTTGGTAGGCACAGTTTGTGAAGAGTTTGGTGTTCAAGAGGACGCTTTTGGAAACGTATTGATTGCGGTCTCAGAAGCTGTTAATAACGCGATACAACATGGAAATCAAAATAATCCTGATGCCACAGTAGAATTAAAAGTTGCCAATCAGGCTGATGTTTTTTGTATTCAAATCAAAGATCAAGGCACTGGTTTTTCATATGAGAGCCTTCCAGACCCCACGGCACCAGAAAACTTACTTAAGGATAGTGGAAGAGGTGTATTTTTAATGCAGCACCTTGCAGATGAAGTAGAATTTGTAAATACAGGAAGTGTTGTTAATTTATACTTTCGTAAATGACCTCTATTGTTAATCTAGGGGTCCAACTCCCAGGTTTTTTATCAAAAAGAGAACTGAAGCAAACGCTCAAAGAGTTGGTACAACAAGAGGGTAAAATCTTGAAGGATTTAAGTTTGGTTTTTACTGACGACGATTATTTGTTAGAGGTTAATAAACAATATTTGAATCACGATTATTATACTGATGTAATCACTTTTGATTACTCTGTTTTTCCTGCAGTGTCTGGTGATGTTATGATTTCTCTTGATCGCGTTCAGGACAACGCCTCTACTTTAAAGCAGTCTTATAAATTAGAATTTTATAGAGTGGTCTTTCATGGGGTCTTGCATTTGTGCGGCTACAATGACAAGACGAATGATGAACAGCGCATTATGCGAGAAAAGGAAGATTTATATTTAAGTGCTTTTGTTTCACGTGGAACAAATGAATTGTAAAACTTGTTGTTTCACGTGAAACACAATAAAGATGTTAGATAAATACGACGTAATTGTAGTGGGCGCGGGCCACGCAGGGTGTGAGGCCGCAAATGCAGCAGCGCGCATGGGAAGCAAAGTGCTGCTCATTACGATGAACATGAATACCATTGCCCAAATGAGCTGCAATCCTGCTATGGGCGGCGTGGCGAAAGGTCAAATTATTAGAGAAATCGATGCGCTTGGTGGTGGCTCTGGAATTGTAAGTGATAAAAGCGCAATACAATTTCGGATGTTGAATAGGTCTAAGGGCCCTGCAATGTGGTCGCCTCGCACTCAAAATGACCGCGTCATGTTTTCCTTAGAGTGGCGCTATTTATTAGAGCAAAACCCGAATGTAGATTTTTGGCAAGACATGGCTGTCGGTGTTTTGGTTGAGAAGAACACGGTTGTTGGTGTGGAGTTGGCCATGGGAACCAAGGTATATGCCAAGGCGGTGGTCTTGACCAATGGAACATTTTTAAATGGCCTGATTCATTTAGGTGAAAAACAATTTGGTGGAGGAAGAGCCGGTGAAAAGGCCGCAACAGGACTCACTGAAGCTCTGGTTCGCTTGGGTTTTGAAGCTGGCCGAATGAAAACAGGCACCCCCCCCAGGGTTGATGGCCGAAGTTTGGATTATACTAAAATGGAAGTCCAAGAAGGTGATTCAAACCCATCTAAATTTAGCTATGGACACACCCAGCCATTAAGCACACAGCTTCCTTGCCACATTACTTACACTAATACGCAAACACACGAGCTTTTGCGAACCGGTTTTGATCGGTCTCCAATGTTTAATGGCGCTATTAAAAGCAGCGGCCCAAGGTATTGCCCAAGCATTGAAGATAAAATTTCGCGTTTTGCCGATAGAGATAGACACCAAATTTTTGTGGAGCCAGAAGGCTGGAATACGGTAGAAATATACGTAAATGGTTTTAGCACTTCCTTACCCGAAGAGGTTCAATTTGCAGCTATGAAAACCATTCCGGGTTTTGAAAATGCCAAAATGTTTAGGCCTGGTTATGCAATTGAATATGATTATTTCCCCCCTACTCAACTAAAGCACACCTTGGAAACCAAGCTGGTCAAAAACTTATTCTTTGCAGGACAAATAAATGGAACCACAGGATATGAAGAGGCGGCGTGTCAGGGATTAATGGCGGGTATTAATGCCCACCAAAAAGCAGTAGACAACGCTCCTTTTATTTTATCAAGGAGTGAGGCTTATATCGGTGTATTAATAGATGATTTAATTACGAAAGGAACTAATGAGCCTTACCGCATGTTTACAAGCCGTGCAGAATTTAGAATTTTATTGCGTCAAGACAATGCAGACGAAAGACTAACGGCATTGGGTTATGCGTTGGGCTTGGCAGACAAAAGCGCATTAGAAAAAGTAGAGCGAAAGCAAAAATTAACCAAACAATTAAAATCAGCATTAAGGCAAATTGGCGTTAGCCCATCCGAAGCGAATCCAATGCTTCTTGCAAAGGATTCCGCGCCCATTACCCAACAGGTTAAAGCCAGTTCGCTCATTACAAGACCCCATGTTGCTTTGGCAGACTTAGTACATGTAAATGAACTAACGGCTAATGCGGTTCGTGATGTAATGGAGGCCGAACCTTTAGCAGTAGAACAAACAGAGATCCTGCTCAAATATGAAGGATACATAGAACGAGAGGAAGAACAGGCCCAAAAACACCAGCGTCTAGAAAACGTAAACCTTCCTGAAGCCCTAAATTATTCGGGCATAAAAAGCTTGAGTATAGAAGCCAAAGAAAAGTTGAATAAACTTAAGCCCGCAACAATTGGTCAAGCGGCACGCGTTTCAGGGGTCTCTCCCAGTGATATTTCGGTGTTGTTGGTCCATTTAGGCCGCTAAAATTGATTTTAAAGCGTTTTAATAAACGTTCAGGTGGTTCTTGGTGGAATCACCCTAGGTGGTAAGAGAAGCGCTGTTAAAATGTACTTAAAATAAGCTTGTTTTTTGACAGTTTGACTCGTTACGGCATTTTCACTACCTTTATTGCATGTCAAATCGCCTTATTGTATTTATCGATAGTGTGCATCCTGTTTTAGAGGAGAAGCTCACGCAGGCCGGATTTTTATGCCAACGACACTTTAAGAGTAGTTTCGAAGAATTACAAAATATTTTACCTAAAGCTTACGGCTTGATTCTACGGTCTAGATTTACTATTGACCAAACATTTCTAGATTCTTGCCCCAACCTTCACTTTATTGCTCGTTCGGGCTCCGGCCTGGAAAACATCGACACCAAACTTTGCCAGGCTTTAAACATTCGGCTTTATAACTCTCCTGAAGGAAATAGAAATGCAGTTGCCGAGCACGCTTTGGGAATGCTTTTGAGTTTAATGAACAAACTTCAAAGAGCGCATCAGGAAGTGAAAAGTGGCATTTGGGACAGAGAAGCAAATAGAGGCGAAGAGTTAGATGGTAAAACCATTGGTATCATCGGTTATGGAAATAATGGATCGGCGTTTGCAAAAAAACTGAAAGGCTTTGATGTGAAGGTTTTGGCTTATGATAAGTATAGAAAAGGCTTTGGAGACCATCAGGTTCAGGAATGTACTTTAGATGCCATTCTAGAGCAAGCTGATGTACTCAGTTTTCATGTTCCACAAAATAAAGAAACAAGACACTATTTCAATAGTCAATTTTTAGCTAGAATGGCAAAACCCTTTTATCTACTCAATCTATCAAGAGGCAAGGTTGTTTCTACTTCAGCCGTTGTTGAAGGCTTAAGGTCGGGCCAAATAAAAGGAGCTGGTTTAGACGTCCTCGAATATGAACAGAAAAGTTTTGAGTCATTCTTTGATCAAGAGATGCCAACTGATTTTCAGTATCTAATTTCCGCAGAAAATGTGTGTTTGACACCTCATGTAGGTGGCTGGACTACAGAGAGTTACATTAAGCTTAGTAGTGTTTTAGCTGATAAAATTATAGCAGACGAAGTCAATTAATCTTCGGGCCAATCATCCATAAAACGATCGAGTTCTCGCCTGTCTTTTTTGGTGGGTTTACCGTCAGTGAGTCTATAATTGCGCTGTGCTTCTTGATAAGCCTTGAGTTTTTCGATTTCTTCAGGAGCTGTGTGGTCTTGGATATAATCTTTCACGAGCGGAGCCCCGACGCGCTTGTCCAACAAGTCAAGTACTTTGTACTGAAAGCGTGCGCTGTGTTTGAGTAGCACAACGGTTTCACCGATTTTGACTTCACGCGATGGTTTCACGTGTGCGCCGTTGATCAACACCCTGCCTTTTGCTATGAGCTCACTAGCTTGTGAGCGCGTTTTGCTGAGCCGAACAGCCCAGATATATTTATCCAAACGGATTTTCACTAAGCTAAAACAGGATCTGGTTTACCTAAGTTTTTCAACATTTTGGTGTGCTCAGAAAGAGCAGCAATAAATGTTTGATAAGAATGATAAGGCAGTTGGTATTCCTTTGCGGTTTGCTCAACTATTTTAGAAATATGTTTGTAGTGGATATGGCAAACAGAAGGGAACAAATGGTGTTCTACTTGGTAATTTAAGCCTCCTACATACCAAGAAAAAAACTTTGCTTTTGGTGCAAAATTGGCTGTGTTGAACAACTGACTAACAGCCCAGTCCGCTTCGACAACACCGGAGTCATTTGGCATAGGAAATGTAGAACTTGGCACGATGTGCGCAGGTTGAAAGATCATGGCAAGTATAAGGCCACAAATAAACTGCATGACGAGAAAACCAAGAACATTAGTAAGCCAGGAAGCGCCCCCAAAATAAATAGGCAGAAATAAGAAGATGCCTGTGTAAATCACTTTAAAAAAGATGATTCTAAACATATGCTGACCAAAAGTGACGCCTTGTGCTTCGATTAGACCTTTTTTCTTGTAGCGATAAGCTTGTTGATAGTCTTTGGTGAGGTACCAGAAAAGCGTCATCATGCCATAGAAAAACCAAGCATATAAATGCTGAAATTTATGAATTGCATGGTGTTTGGTGTGCGGTGAAAAACGCAACATGAACAAAGGCGGGTCGATGTCTTCGTCGTGATCAGTCACATTCGTATAAGTGTGGTGTAAGACGTTGTGCTGAATGCGCCAGTTTCTTGCGCTTCCGCCTAATAGAATCATCACGTTGCTTACAAGAACATTGACCCATTCTTTGCGTGAATATGCGCCGTGATTCGCATCGTGCATTACAGACAAACCCACACCAGCCATTCCAAAACCCATTACAACCCAAAGGCCATAATAAGCAAGCATTGGCAGTTCTTGTTTATAAAGGAATCCGTATGGTGTTAAAAATAGAGCGAGTAGCGCGAAAGTTTTAAAAACCATAGCAGCATTTGCTGTTTTGGAAATTTTATTGTCTTTGAAATAAGAATTGACTCGAGACTTCAGTGTTTTGTAAAACTCTGAGTTGTGTTCTTTTGAGAACTGTACTGGTGCGTAGGGCATTTAGTATTGTTTAGGGAACAAAGGTACGTATTTAAAAATTAGAGCAACAATACCAATCATGGTTTTGTTCAAGACAGCCCCTGAAGGCCACAGAGTTTTTTATATAAACCTTCTTTTTGGAGAAGGGTTTCGTGTGTTCCGCGCTCTACAATACGCCCTTTTGAAAGTACAATAATTTCGTCTGCGTTTTTGACCGTAGATAAACGGTGTGCTATGACAATAGAGGTTCTGTTTTGCATTAGATTTTCTAAGGCCTGTTGGACCAGCGCTTCCGAGGCGGTGTCTAGCGCAGAAGTAGCTTCGTCTAAGATGAGTATGGCCGGATTTTTATATACAGCCCGGGCTATTGCCAATCTTTGTTTTTGCCCGCCGGATAATTTATTGCCCCGCTCTCCAAGCAGGGTTTCGTAGCCATTTTCTAGGCCGCTTATAAACTCATGCGCATTTGCAACTTTTGCTGCCGCAATGATTTTATCATGTTCAGGATGGTCGTCGCCAAAAGCAATATTTTGTGCGGCCGTTAGGTTGAAAAGTATGGACTCTTGACTAACTACGCCAACGAGTCGTCTAAGTGAGGATAGGCGTATATCTTTGAGGTCAACACCATCTATTCTAATAGACCCCACCTCTGTGTCGTAAAATCGTTGCAAAAGATCCATTAGTGTAGATTTTCCGCTTCCAGATTCACCAACAATAGCAATTAATGCACCTTTTTGAATGGTTAAACTGATGTCTTCGAGGATGGGTTTTTCTTTATAGGAAAAGCTTACCTGGTCAAAATCTATAGTTCGATTAAATTGATCCAGCACTAAACACGTTGGTTTGTCTGTAATGGTTTCTTGTGCGTTGAGTAAGCTGTTTATGCGGTCTTGTGAGGCCTGGGCTTTTGTCATGTTGGCCATGTTGTTAGAAACGCTCTGTATAGGCCGTAAAAACTGAGAAAACACAATTATATAAGTCAAAAACACCTCGCCAGAAAGTCCAATTTCTTTTCCGCTTAAGATAAGTTGACCACCAAAATATACAAGTGCCAGTAAAACAGTAGCGCCTAAGGTTTCGTTAACCAGCGGGGAGAGGTCGCGTTTTCTAAAGACGCGAGTAGCTAGTTTTTGGTGCTGGTCGTTTGTTTGCCGAAAGGCCCTGGATATAAACCCTATGGCATCAAATGCTTTTATCACCCGAACCCCCCCGAGGTGCTCATCCATAGAAGCATAAAGAAAGCCCAGTTGTTCTTGTGTTTTTTGTGCGGTTCTTTTAAGACTCTTGCCAATGCGCGAGATGACAAAGGCCGATACTGGCAATAGGAGTAAGGAAATTAAAGTGAGATGAGGGCTCATGTACACGAGGGTAACGAGATTGATTAAAATAGCGAGAGGCTCTCTAAAAATCAGTTCCAATAGACTCACAACAGCCACTTCAATTTCATTGACGTCGCTATTCATTCGAGCCATAAGGTCTCCTTTTTTCTCATTGCTGTGGTAGGAGAGCGGTAGTTTCAATGATTTTTCAAAAAGCGAGCCTCTTACATCGCGTACGACAGACATACGCAACTTCGATTGTGTCCAAACAGCACCGTAGCGAAAAATATTTTTTAATAAAAAGGCTAAGAAAACACTGACACAAACAAAAAGCAATGCGCCTTTTGGGTCTGTCTTGACCAGTAAATACATCTCGTAACTATAAGCATCTTTGATGTAGTTGATTGCTCCTGAAAAACCGCTTTTCCATTGAGGGGCGGAAACAACAGAAAGCGTTTTTTCTGTTCGAAAGATCAACTGAAGCACCGGCACAAACAGCACCAGTGAAAGCAAGTTGAAGACCACGAACAAGAAATTAAATAAAATGGTGGCCCAAGCAAGCCCCCTGTATTTAAAGGTATAGTTATAAATTTCCTTGTAGTAAGACATTGATACAAAGATACATTTTTGTTTAGATGCCGCCCTTCACGGCAAGTATTCTTACCTTTGCATTATGAGTTCAATACGTCAACAAAAAATAGAAGCCGTCATTCAGGCAGAACTTGCAGCATTTTTTCAAAGACAAGCAGGAGAAATTTGTTTAGGTGCCATGGTTAGTGTTACGGTTGTTCGCATTACCTCAGACCTTAGTCTCGCACGTATATATTTGAGTGTTTTTGCAGGGCCAGCCAAAGAACTTGTACTAGAAAGCATACAAGCAAACCGAGGCAAAATTCGTTTAGAGGTCGGCAAAAGACTCAAAAACTTGCGCAAAATACCAGACCTTGTCTTTCACATCGACGACTCTTTAGATTATGCCTTAAAGATCGATGAACTCCTCAAAAAGTAACCATTAGAACACCGCTGCACATAGCGAAACGTTATCTATTTAGTCGTTCAAAACGCTCGATAGTAACGATAATTTCGAGAATTTCTGTGGTCGGCATAGCTGTCTGCACCGCAGCAATGGTCATTTTGCTTTCTGCCTTCAATGGCATTGAAGGAATGATCTCTAAACTTTACACCTCTTTTGATGCGCCAATTACCATACAACATCAAACCAGAAAAACTTTTTTTTTACGCGAAATAGACCTTGGTCAGTTACAAAAGTTACGGGGTGTTAGCTGTTTTAGTAAAGAACTTGAAGAGTTGGTGGTGCTTAGAAAAAATCAAAGATGGATGAATGCAAATATGCATGCTGTTGACCCTGTATTTGTGAGGCAAGCAAAGGTGAGCAGCCACTTAATCAACGGTGTTGGCACCCCCCATTTAAATCAAGAAAGCTATGTGTTTCTTGGCGCAGATATTTTTTCAAAATTAAGATTGGGGTTGGGTTCGTCGGATCATAACATCCAACTATATGTGCCCAAAAGAGGCCTTCGCATGCAGCTCGGGAAGACGCCCTTTTTTATCCGACAAATTCAAGTGGCAGGGGCCATGAATTTCAACCAGGAGTTAAACGGCAGTGCTCTTCTTTGGAATTACGACGCCGCAGCACAGTTTTTTAATCAGCAGGGAGCAGTTACCCGCCTTCATGTATATCCCAAACAAAACATCAATTTGGACGATTTGCGCACGGAAATCAAAGCTTTAGTAGGGCCAAGATTTTTAGTGCGGACACAATTAGAAAAAAACGCCCTTATTTACAAAACGAGTCGGTCGGAAAGGCTAGTCGTGTTTATTATACTGCTTTTTGTCTTCATTCTTGCTTCGTTTAATTTGATCGCTACTTTGACAATGCTGATACACGAAAAACAAGGCAATCTGCAAGTTTTAAAAGCATTGGGCATGACTGCGCAAAACAGGTTTCAAATTTTCTTTTTTGAGGGACTGCTCTTATCTTCCATTGGTGTGCTGATTGGTGTTGTTTTGGGCTTATTGGTATGCTGGACACAGCAATATTTTGGTTGGTTAATCGTACCTGGCGCTAATGTCCCTTTTCCTATTGTTTTTAAGTGGCAAGACTTTGCAAGCATACTCCTCGCAGCCAGTGTTTTATCTTTCTTATTTACTTATTTTCCTGTTCGCTTTTTACTTCGTAAGGCTTCGTTTGTTTAACGTAAAATATTTTTGCCTTGTACATAAGCATTTCAAATAAAATCTCGTATATTTGCGCCCGAATTTAAAAGACAAATAATGTCATCAATTAAAGGAAAAATCTCACAAGTTATCGGTCCGGTAGTGGACGTACGATTTGAGCGCGGCACAGCGCTACCCAACATCTACGATGCGTTGGAAGTATTTAAAACAGACGGCTCTCGTGTTGTTTTAGAAGTTCAAGCACACGTTGGTGAAAATGCGATTCGCGCTATTTCTATGGATTCAACCGATGGTTTTACCCGTGGAATGGAGGTAGTTGCAACTGGAAT
>JALRJE010000126.1 GCA_023268965.1 Crocinitomicaceae bacterium | reverse complement strand
GCACTTGTAGCAAAAAGAGCAAAAAATGCACCGATCATTTGAAAGAGAGGCGCTCCTGGAGGATGACCTACTTGAAGTTTAGCAGAAGTGGAAATGTATTCTCCAGCATCCCAAAAACTTGCAGTGGGTTCTACTGTACTTCCAAAAGTAAACAAGGCAATCGCAAAAACCGTCCATCCAAAGCTGTGGTTCCATAAGCGAAATGTTTTGTCAATCATTATTTGCATCAATTTTGAACAACGAATGTAAGCATAAATCAAGGAAGAGAAAACCATTCTTTTGCCATTAACATTCCATTAATTAAAACCCACAAAGAAGAAAATTAAGGAAAAGTTGGTCTACAAAAAACTTTCGTTTAAATTTGCACCACTTTTGGCCTATGGTGTAACTGGCAACACGTCTGATTTTGGTTCAGAAGAGTCTAGGTTCGAGCCCTAGTGGGCCAACAAAAAAAGCCTCCACAATGTGGGGGCTTTTTTTATGGGGTAAATTTTTGGGAAAAAGTTTTGATTAGGCATAATATTGAATAGTTGATGCACTTGAAGTGAAGTGATTACGTCAAACCATTCAAGAACGCAAAGAACTCGTTTTCAGTTTTGTACCCTAGTTTTTTGCGTAATTTATACTTCTTGCTGATGACGCTTTCGTAGGAGATTTGGATCAATGAAGCGATTTCCTTATTGGAAAGGTTGAGGCGGACGAGTGCGCAGAAGTCGGCTTCTTTTTTGGTGAGGATAGGGTGGGCGTTTTGGAGTTTTTGTAAGAAGTCGGGGTGGAGGGCAGTGAACTTGAGTTCGAATTCTTGCCAGTAGTTTTTGTCTTTGACTTGGCGCGCCCATTTTTTACGAAGGCGGTTGATCTCGGGGGTGTGTTCGAGTTTTTCGAGTTGCTTGAGGTCTTCGATGATCGATTCCTGGAGTTCGTAGAACTGGAGACTGAGGGCGGTGAGTTCGCGTTCTTTCATGGAGGCGATTTCTTGTTCGAGTTCCACGTTGCGGCGTTCGGCTACGAGCAGTTTTTTGTGTTCTTCGTTTTCTTCGCGAAGGTTGTCAATTTGCATGCTTTGCACCTTGCGTTTGCGTTTCGAGACCACAAAAATCAAAGCAGCCAAACTACAGGCAAAAAGGGCAATGAGTATGCCTAGCCAGCGCTGAATGTTGGCAATTTTGAGTTTGAGTTCTAGCTCTTTTGCTTTGATACGTTGGGTTTTTATCTTTTCTTGGGTAATGGCTTTTTCTGTATTGTTGACGAGTTTTTCTTGATTGATGATGTTGCGCAGTTTAACAGATTTGCGCCAATGTAGGTTTTCATTTTTGTAGTCGCCGAGGAGGTGGTAAGCCCGAATATAGCCGCGTTCGAGTTCTAGAGCGGAGGTAGGGTGGAGTATGGATTTGTCTATTAATTGTTCAAGTTTGGTTAGTTTTTTGATCAGCAGTGTAAGTGTATTTTGATCTGCGCTATTATTGAGCAGTGCAGCAGCAGTTTCGTAGGCGGTAGCAGATTTTTCTTTTGTTTGGAGTGCTAGGGTTTGAAGGCCATAGCTCACTGCTATTGGGTTTTTGGATAAAATATAGGCCTCAGTTAATTTGGCTTGGGCCAATAGGTAGTTGTGCCGATCTGTATTTTCTAGAAGTTTAATTGCTTTTTGATAGCGAGGTATTGCAAGTTTGGGCTGTTTGCTTTCTATGTAGGCGTCGCCAAGATTAATGGAAATATAAGCTAAGTTAAGTTGTTCTTTCGTTTGTGTTTTGTAATAACGCTCGCAGGCTAAATAGACAGGAATGGCCTTTTTTTGCCAGCCTAAAGAAAAATAGAGGTTGGCCAATCTTTGCTTTTGGATGTGCAAAAATTTCTGATTGTCAGCATCTTGCATTTTTCGGATTACGGCAAGTGTGCGTCGCATAGACCTATTCCAGTTGAGCGCGTAGTAGTCATTGGCGGCCATTTCTCCAAGAATGCTGTATTGAAGCTGCTCTTTTCCAAGCGCTTGATAGATTTTCCAGGCTTTCAGCAATACTTTGTTGGCATAATCGTATTTGCCCAAAGATTTATAGACGTTGGCAATATTGGAATAGGCACTTGCTCTGCGCACACTTTGAGGTTCGGCACTTCGCAGCACCTTTTTAAATTCGGCAATGGCTAATTGGGTTTTGCCGGTAATGGCATAATGAATGCCGAGGTCGTTGTGTAGTTTACCTTTTGAGCTATCTGGCAAACTCGCCTCTTTTTTTTGGAGTTGTTGAAGAAAGTGATAAGATTTTGGTGCATTGATAAATTGGTATTTGGCAACGCTGTCAAAAAGTTGTGCTGGAGTAGTGGCGTAACTAAGCGTACATAAGCTAAATAATAGAACGCAAACGACGAGTTTATTCACTGCTACTTTAAATTTTTGGTGCTTGGAAAGGTAAATTTAACCAATTTTGCCCAAAGTTTCCACATGACAGATCAACGTACAGAACTCGAAAGCCTCGGCGAATTTGGCCTCATTGATGCGCTCACCAAAGATTTTACAACCGTCAATCCCGAAACCCTACTAGGTGTTGGTGACGACGCAGCGGTCATTGATATTGGCAATGACCTGCGCCAGGTAGTGAGTACAGACCTTTTAATAGAAGGGGTTCATTTTGACCTTACTTATATGCCATTAAAGCATTTGGGTTACAAAGCGGTTGTCGTGAATGTTTCTGATATCTGCGCCATGAATGCCACTCCGAAGCAAATTACAGTGGGCTTAGCGGTTTCTAATCGTTTTTCTTTAGAGGCGCTTAAAGAATTGTATGAAGGTATTCATGCGGCTTGCGCCGACTATAATGTCGATTTAGTGGGCGGAGACACTACCTCTTCGCAGAGCGGTTTGTTTATTTCAGTTACTGCCATTGGTACTGTCCACAAAGATGCGCTCTGTTTGCGCTCTGGGGCCCAAGAATATGATTTATTGGTAGTTTCTGGCGATTTAGGCGGGGCATACATGGGCTTGCAGGTATTGGAAAGAGAAAAGGAAGTTTTTAAAACGAATCCTAACATTCAGCCAGATCTCGATGGTCATGATTACATTTTGCAGCGTCAGCTCAAGCCTCAGGCCCGGCTCGATGTGATCAAATACCTGAAAGAATTGGGTGTAAAGCCAAGTGCCATGATCGATATTTCGGATGGTTTGGCCAGCGAGGTCTTGCATTTGTGCAAAGCCAGCCAAGTGGGTTGCCATCTGTATGACGAGAAAATTCCGATCGATGCCAAAACGGCAATGGTGGCCATGGATTTTAACTTAGACCCGAGTATGTGTGCATTGAATGGCGGTGAAGACTACGAACTATTATTTACTATAGGGCAAAAAAATGTCGAGCTCATTCAGTCTAATCCCAACTTCACCATTATTGGCCATATCACCAACGCTGCAGACGGCATCTATTTTATCGACAAAGCTGGTTCGGCCATTACCTTGCGTGCCCAAGGTTGGAAACATTTTTAATCGATGCGCGGCAAATTGATTTGTTCTTTATGAATAATTGCCAGCGGGTATCGGCCCCGAATGAGCGCAATTAATTCTTCGGCTTCTTTCTGTGTTCTGAAATCACCAACCATTAAATTGAAATTCGGCGCTTCAAAACGTACGTACGTATCAATTTTCGGAAATTCCGTCACAAACTGACCTCGGGTGAGGTCAATGATGGATTTGTCAGAGTCAAAACAGAGTTGTACACGAAAGCCTGGCATTTGCTTATTGTTCTTGACAGCAATGCGTTTCTCAATGCGTGGGTCTGATATAATTTGAATTTGCGCTTGTAATCCCTTGTAAAATAAGGTCATAAAAGCAATGGTCATAAAGCCTTTCATAAGTACAAAGTAACTAAGAAATCAATGCAAATCAAAACGCTTATTTAGATTCATTTTAAATTAACATACATTAAATATTTTTTGTCACGAAAATGTCACTAAATGTATTGATTACCGTAATTTTGCAGCCGATAAAAGGTAGTTTTTCTACCTCATTTTAAAGAGTGAATTAGTAATTTTTTACATGGAAATATCTAACATTCAGTCGCTTAAGCGCATCAAATCTCTCGCTTACGTCGCAATAACCCTCGGTCTTATTGCTTTCTCCAATTTTGCTTCTGCGCAAGGAGAGGGTCTTTTTAAAGCTAAATGTGCTACTTGCCACATGACCCACAAAAACTCTACAGGCCCTAAGCTTTTTGGAGTTAAAGCAAAATGGGCTGCAGGCGGAGCCAAAGAAGGTAGTATCTACCAATGGGTAAACAATTGGCAAACTGCCGCAGCAAATGATCCTTACGCTGCAGAGGTTTCTAAGTGGTCTCCTACGGCCATGTCTGCTTTCCCAGATCTTAAAAAAGAAGAAATTGACGCTATCCTCGATTGGGTAGACGCACAACCAGATCCAGCGCTTGCTGGTGCTGGAGCTGGTGCAGCCGGTGGTGCCGCCACCGGAGCAACGAATGTGGCCCTCGAAGAAGAATCCAATTCTTGGGTTTGGCTCATTATGGGCATCATCTTTGTTGTGGTTATTATGGCTGTTGGTGGTGTGCGCCGTCAACTCAAATTAGCTACCTCAGAAAACGAAGCCGAAGCTGAAAAAATGACTTACGGCGAAGAACTTCGCGCCTTGGCTTGGAAATACCGTTTGCAAGTAGGCTTGGTTTCTTTGGTTGTCGTCATTTCTTTATTTGTTGGCCTTTTCCAATCTCTCTACTCTATTAACATTATGGAAGGTTATCAGCCTTCACAGCCCATTGTTTTCCCGCATGCGCAGCACGCCGGAATTAACGGTATCGACTGTAAATACTGTCACAACACCGTAGAAAAGTCTAAATCAGCTTCTATTCCTTCAGTCAATGTTTGTATGAACTGTCACAAACAAATTGATGGCGAAGGTAAAGAGTACGCTCCCCAAATCAAGAAAATCTATGCCGCTGCTGGCTGGGACAAAGAAGGCATGAAGTATACCGGCAAAACAAATCCTATCGTTTGGAACAAAGTACACGTTCTACCTGAGCACGTTTATTTCAATCACTCCCAACACGTGGTTGTTGGTGGTATCGACTGTAAGCAATGCCACGGAGACATGACCCAAATGACTGAAACTGCTAAGGTTCAGCCTGTAGAAGAACTCAACAAAATTGAGGGCAACATCAAACTTACCCGCAAGACCCTCACCATGGGTTGGTGTATCGAGTGTCATGGCAAAAAAGACGTGGCTATCGGTAACGGTAAGAATGGATACTACGACGAAATCCATCGTCGCCTCAAACAAAACCCTAAGCTTTACGCACAATACCTCAACAACGATGGTAAAGTTACGGCCAATGAACTTGGCGGTTGGGAATGCGCAAAATGCCACTATTAATTAAGTAATAACCATACTTGTCGAATTAAGACCATGGAAATGTCAAAAAAATATTGGAAAGGTATTGATGAGCTCAAGCAAACGCCAGAGTTTATCAAGCAAAAAGATCAAGAATTTCCAAGCCAGCAAAGCGTAGAAGATTTCTTAGCCGATGAAAACCTCGCTGAGTCCTCGACCGCTCGTCGCGACTTCTTAAAGTTCTTAGGTTTCTCAGTAGCCGCTGCTACACTTGCTGCTTGTGAGGCTCCTGTAACTAAAGTTGTTCCTTACGTTGTTAAGCCAGAAAACGTAACGCCAGGTATGCCAACATGGTATGCAAGTACATACTATGATGGCGCATCCTACGCGAGCATCGTCGTTAAAACACGCGAAGGCCGTCCAATTTTTATCAAGGGCAACAAAGACTTTGGTTTTACCCAAGGTGGTACCAACCCGCAAATCATTGCCTCTGTTTTAGGTCTTTACGACTCTGCTCGTTTGGCACAGCCTTTGGCTAAAGGTCAAAAGGCAAGTTGGTCAACTGTAGATACTGCAATTCGTGCAGCTATTGCAAAAGCAAAAAAAGTTACCCTTCTTTCTCATACGGTTATTTCTCCATCCATACAGCGCGCTATTGCTGAAATGGCCACCAAGTTAAATGGCGAAGGCGGTACTAAATTCGAGCATATCCAATACGATGCTATTTCTTATGCAGGCATGCGCGAGGCTTACAGCATTCATTTTGGCGCACGTAGCATTCCAAGCCACGACTTCTCTAAAGCAAAAACGATCGTAAGTGTTGCTGCCGATTTTCTGAGCACTTGGTTACTTCCTACAGAATTTGCAGTTCAATACGGTATGGGTCGCAACCCAGAAGCCAAATGGATGTCTAAGCATTTCCAATTCGAATCTGTACTCAGCGTTACGGGTTCTAATGCCGATGTGCGCAGCATGATCAAACCATCTGAAGAGGCTGCAGTTCTTGCCTACATGGTTAAAGCCCTAGGCGGAAACCCAGGTATGGCCGTGAGCGCAGGTACATGGAAAGACGCTGCCGATAAAGCAGTTGCGGCACTCAAAAAATCTAAAAAAGAAGCTATTGTTGTTGCGGGTTCTAACCATATTGGCGTTCAACAATTAGTCATCCAACTCAATAATTTGGTAGGTGCATACGGTTCAACACTAGACCTCAACAATACCATTAATTTATATCAATCTGAAGACGCAAAAGCACTTAAGTTGGCTGCCAATGTTGCAGCTGGCAAGGGTCCTGAGGTGCTCATCATGATGGGTGTTAATCCTGTCTACAGCATGCCAAACGGCGCTGCTTTTGCCAAAGGATTGAAATCAATTACAACAGTTGCCATTTCTTCTTTCGAAGACGAAACAGCAAGCCTATGTTCATATGTGTGTCCTGATCACCATCAATTAGAAAACTGGTCAGACCACATGGCGAAAGCCAACGAATATGCTGTTGGGCAACCAACCATTCGTCCTTTGCACAACACCGCAAGCGCACTAGAGTCACTACTCGTTTGGAACGGCAGTGCAACGCGCGGTGGTCAAGACTCTGCTGTAGCTTACGACTACATTCAAGCCACCTATACGGCCATGAATCCGACAGGAGATTTCAACTACCTTACACACAATAGTTGTGTAGCAGTAGCAACAACTCCTGCTGCATTAAGCTACAAAGCTGCAGCCCTCAAAGCAATACCTAGTGCTGCATCAGATACTGAAGTGGTTTTCTATCAAAAAGCAGCTATTGGAAACGGAGATTTCGCCAATAACCCTTGGTTGCAAGAAATGCCAGACCCAATTACCAAAGTAACCTGGGACAACTACATCACCATGAACCCCGTCGAGATGGAAGGCACCTACGCCACCACCTACGATCAAGAACACGGCCTCAACTTGGCAACAGTTACCGTAAATGGCAAATCCATTACTTTACCTGTTTATCCAATGCCAGGGCAAGCGCCAAAAACAATAGGCATTGCACTCGGTTACGGACGCGGCGCAAACGGTGAGAACATCGGTAAAGCAGCTTTCCAGACCAAAGAATACGGTGGTCATGCCAAAACAGAAGATGGTAAACTAACGCCAATCGGAGCCAATGTATTTGGAATGCTCTCTACCGGCGCAACGTTACTTTACAGCGCAGCGGCTAAAGTGACTCCGGCAGAAGGAACCTATCCGATTGCGGCAACCCAAATTCACCACACGGTAATGGGTCGTCATTCCATTGTTCGCGAAACGACACTTTCTATTTTCCAAAACAACGAAAAAGACGCTTTCAATGAAGGCCATAAATTACAGAAACTAGATAAGCACGGTGACCACGTCGAAGCACCCGTTTCAGAATTCGATTTATGGGCGGCGCATCCGGTTGAGAAAATCGGCCACCGATGGGGCATGTCTATTGACCTTTCCTCTTGTATTGGCTGTGGTTCTTGCTTAATTGCTTGCCAGTCAGAAAACAACGTTCCTGTGGTCGGTAAAGACGAAGTGCGTCGTGGTCGTGAAATGCACTGGTTGCGCATAGACCGCTATTTTGCTTCCGACGAAGAGGCAGCTATCGGTACCAAAAAAGACAAAGAAACATTCAGTTACGACAACGCTGAAAAGGCAGCATTGAACCCTACGGTTATTCACATGCCTTTAATGTGTCACCACTGTAACCACGCTCCATGCGAGACCGTTTGCCCAGTGGCGGCAACTACGCATTCAAATGAAGGCCTCAACCAAATGACCTACAACCGTTGTATCGGTACGCGCTACTGCGCCAACAACTGCCCTTACAAAGTGCGTCGTTTCAATTGGTTTAACTACCCTTCTTACAAGAAATTTACCGAAGTGAACCCTGCTCAAGATGACCTCGGCCGTATGGTACTCAACCCAGATGTTACGGTTCGTACGCGCGGTGTCATGGAAAAGTGTTCACTCTGTGTGCAACGTATTCAAGCTACCAAATTGGTTGCCAAAAAAGAAGCAAGAGTCATTGCAGATGGCGAATTTGCTACAGCATGTTCAGATGCTTGTCCTACGAATGCAATTGTAGTTGGTGACTGGAACGACCTCAAATCAATGATTCGCGAGAAATCTGAAGGTATTCGTGCTTATCAGGCGCTCGAAGAGATCGGCGTGAAGCCAAATGTTTGGTATCAAATGAAAGTACGCAACGAAGACAACAACTTGCTCAAGCATATTCAAGTAGCTGATCAAGCACATCATTAATCATTATCAATAAACAACTGCAATGCAAAAGGAAGCAGCAATCAGAGAGCCCCTCATTTTAGGTCACAAAACCTATCATGACGTAACGGAAGATGTTTGTCGTCCGATTGAGGACAAAGCACCCAAAATGTGGTATATTCTCTTTGGAATAGCCCTCGTTATTGGTCTTTACGGAGTGGGTAGCATTTTATACTTACTCGGAACCGGTATCGGTGTTTGGGGTCTGAACAAAACAATTGGTTGGGCTTGGGACATCACCAACTTCGTATGGTGGGTTGGTATCGGCCACGCCGGTACGCTCATTTCGGCCGTTCTACTCCTTTTCCGTCAAAAATGGCGTATGGCCATCAACCGTTCAGCGGAAGCCATGACCATTTTTGCGGTCTTTATGGCGGGTACGTTTCCACTGATCCACATGGGTCGTTTGTGGGTAGGTTACTGGGTAATGCCTATTCCGAACCAATTTGGTTCTTTGTGGGTGAACTTCAACTCACCACTCCTCTGGGACGTTTTCGCTATTTCTACTTATCTTTCTGTATCGCTTGTTTTCTGGTACATCGGACTCATCCCTGACTTCGCCACCATCCGTGACCGCGCCAAGAAACCTCTTGCCAAAAAAATGTATGGCATTCTCTCTTTTGGTTGGTCTGGTCGTGCCAAGCACTGGAATCGTTTTGAACTCGTTTCATTGGTGTTGGCTGGTTTGGCTACGCCACTCGTATTCTCGGTCCACTCCATTGTATCATTCGACTTTGCTACTTCGGTAATTCCTGGTTGGCACACCACTATTTTCCCGCCTTACTTTGTGGCAGGAGCGGTATTCTCAGGTTTTGCGATGGTTCAGACACTTCTTTTGATCATGCGTAAAGCAATGGGCTTAGAAGCTTACATCCATACTAAGCATGTCGAATACATGAACATCGTCATCATGGTAACCGGATCTATCGTAGGTACGGCATATATCACTGAGTTGTTCATTTCTTGGTACTCAGGCGTTGAATACGAATCTTATGCCTTCATTAACCGCGCTACTGGTCCATATTGGTGGGCATATTGGTCCATGATGACCTGTAACGTGATTTCTCCACAATTAATGTGGATTCGTCGTTTGCGCCGTAGCCTTTTGTTTACCTTCTTTATTTCGATAGTGGTCAACATCGGGATGTGGTTTGAGCGTTACGTAATCATCGTTACCTCCATTCACCGCGACTACATTCCGGCAGCATGGAGCATGCACTTCCCTAGCCATATCGATATCGCAGTTTATATTGGTACGATTGGCTTGTTTTTTGTATTCTTCCTATTGTTTGCGCGCTACTTCCCGGTGCTTGCACTCAACGAAGTCAAAACCATTTTGAAGGGCTCTGGTCAATCTTACAAAGAATCACCAGATTATCACAAACATCATTAAGCAAAGGCTATGTCAGATAAAGTTTTATACGTAATGTATGACGACGACGAAGTGCTCAAGAACAGCGCTAAGCAGCTCGTCGCAAAAGGAGTCAAAATTTCAGAAGTATTTTCTCCTTTTCCGATTCACGGAATCGATCCAATTATTGGCATCAAAAACACTCGTCTAGGTATCATGGCGTTCCTTTATGGGCTAACTGGTCTTACCTTGGCTACCGTTGGAATGCGTTATTTCATGATTGTCGATTGGCCAATGAACATAGGTGGCAAGCCTAACTTCTCTTATTTAGAGAATATGCTTGCTTTTGTTCCAATTACCTTTGAGTTCACCGTAATGTGTGCTGCTCACGGCATGGCAATAACTTACTTGCTGCGCAACAAAACTTTGCCAGGCATGCCCGCTCAAAACCCAGATCCACGCACAACAGACGACAAATTTGTGATGGAGATTCGTTTGAGTGAAAACGCCAAAGTAACGGAAGCAGAATTGGATGGTATGCTACAAGAAATAGGCTACCTCGAATTAGATAAAAAAGAAATTAAATAAGTACAGGGCCACATGAAAAAATTCGTTTACACAGCATTTAGTGGAGCAGCCTTGACCATGTCATTGCTTTTAAACTCCTGTGTGTCCAATGCCGACAGCCCAGGGTTAGAATATGCCCCAGACATGTACCGCACACCTGGTATTGAAACCTACGTAGATTACGGTGAAGTTCGCGGTCGCGAGCACAAAGCATGGAAAGGCAGACTCTCTGCCATGACCCCACCCCTCAATACCATTCCATTTTATGGAACAGATTCATCAGAAGTAAAGTTAATGCTTCCCTATTTTCGCAAGCCAAATTTGGCTTTCCGTGAAACCCATGGTCTATACGGCTGGGACTACTCAAGTGCAGATGAATATACACTTGCAGTCGGGGACAAAAACCCTTTATTGTTAAGTGCAAGCACTTCAGAAGCTATAATTACAAAAGGTAAAGAGCTGTTTACCGCAATGTGTCAGCATTGCCACGGTGAAAAAGGGGACGGAAACGGTCCTATGGTTCTTTCTGGAGCTTATGCGGGCGTTCCTAATTATGTTGGTTTAGCAGCAACAGAAGGTCAGATGTTCTATTCAATTTACTACGGTAAAGGAATGATGGGAGCACATGGCTCTATTCTCAACAAAAAAGAAATTTGGACAATCATTCATTACATCCGAAGACTACAAGATGCCAACTACGGCAAATTTGATGCCTCTGGCGCTGCTGTTGTAGCTACTGTTTCAGACACCACAAACGCGAATTAATCAAGAAGAGCAATGGAATTTCAAATCACCAAAAAAGCGAAAAACGTAGCATTCGGCCTAATGGGCTTTGGTACGCTCCTTACTATTATCGGTGTAGCGCTAACAGCGTCTGACCATCATTTTCTAACGCGTTTCTTAGCCTCGGGTCTTATCAGTGGCTTTTTCTTCTTTGCACTTGGCTTAGGAGCACTGTTTTTTCTGTCCTTGAAATATGCGACAGAAACAGGTTGGTACGCAGCAGTAAAGCGTGTCATTGAGGCAGTGGCAGGGTTTCTACCCGTCGGCATGATTGTCTTAGGCGCAGTATTATTGATCATTACGCTGGCCGATGGCGCTCATATTTATTCTTGGATGGACCCTGAAGTGCAGGCCCACGATGAAATGGTTCAACACAAAGCGGCTTACCTCAACCCCATTTTCTTCTGGATCAGAACACTTGTCTATTTCACGACTTATTACCTCTTCTGGAAGGGTTTTAGAAACCGTTCTTTAGAAGAAGATAAGGTTGGAGGAACAGAAATACACTTTAAAAACTACAAAAGAGGTGCTCACTTTTTGATCTTCTTTGCTGTATTTAGCTCGACCTCTGCTTGGGACTGGATCATGTCTATCGATGTGCATTGGTTCTCCACCCTTTTTGGTTGGTATACATTTGCTGGAATGTGGTGCTCAACCATGGTCGTATTGGTCTTGACTACGCTTTATCTCAAAAAATTAGGTCACTTACCCAATGTAAATGACTCGCACATCCACGATCTCGGGAAATGGACTTTTGCCACCTCTTTTTTGTGGTCATACATGTGGTTTTCTCAGTTTATGTTAATCTGGTATGCGAACATCGGGGAAGAAGTAGTTTACTTCCAGTTGAGAATCGCAGAATTTAAGTTTTTGTACTTTGGGATGTTCATCATCAATTTTGCTTTCCCAATGCTCATACTCATGTCTCGCGATGCCAAAAGAAATGCTGGTATTCTCGTATTCGTTGGACTCATGATTTTAATTGGCCATTGGCTAGACGTTTACATCATGATTTCTGCAGGAGCCTTAGGCGCAAATGCCACAATCGGCGCATTGGAAATTGGAATGGCGCTGCTCATGGCAGGTGTTTTTATTTTTGTCGTGTTGCGCAACTTGACCAAAGCACCACTTACGCCGGTTCATCACCCGTTCTTAGATGAAAGTAATCACCACGAAATTTAATTTGAAGACAATACATAAAAGTCATGGAAAATAAATTAATCATTTTACTTGTCATTATCTTAGGCGCAATCGCTGTTGCTCAACTCGTGCGCATTTACGAAATCTCTGCCAAACTGCGCAAAAATGCAGAGCACGAAATTTCTAATCGAGACAACAACCTGAACGCACGCATGATGTTCGGCTTCATGTTCTTGTTTTTTGCTTTCTTTATTTATCTGATGCAGGTCTACGGATGGACCGGACGCGGATCAGCTGCCTCTGACGAAGGAGTCGAAATGGACTGGTTATTGAATTTGAATTTTGTCATCATTATTGCCATGTTCTTCTTTACCAATTTCCTTTTGTTTTACTTTACATGGAAATACGTCAGAAAACCTGGGGTTCCGGCCTTTTATTATCCGCACAACAACAAATTAGAAATGGTTTGGACGGTCATACCCGCGATCATCTTGGCTGTTATTATCATATTAGGTCTGCAAACCTGGAACAATTTAACGGGCCCCACCACGCCTGAGGCAGAGAAAATCGAATTATTTTCAAAACAATTTGATTGGACTGCTCGTTATGCCGGTGCCGACAACACTTTAGGTTTGTACGACTACAAGTTGACTTTAGATAACAACGAATTGGCCCTACTCACTACCAATACCATTGATTCTTCTTTGAACAATATGTTATATGGTTCAACAGGTATTCGAAGCCTCCAAAAACTACTCAACAACCGTGATACAATCTTTAGTGATTCTACACTAAACGTATTGAAAATAGATTTATCTAGAAAAGAAAGACTTTATCGTTTTCTTGCCCAAATGAAAGAAAACCACAATCCGAAGCTAGATGCAAGCGCTTGGGACGACATCATTCAAAAAGACACACTCTATTTGTGTAAAGGTCAGGAGTATGAAATCGTTTTGCGTGCTAAGGATGTTATTCACTCTGCGTATTTCCCGCATTTTCGTGCACAAATGAATGCTGTGCCAGGTATGGCAACACGAATGAAATTCACACCCAACAAGACAACTAAAGAAATGCGTCAAGAAAAGAATGAAGAAAGTTTCAATTATGTCTTGATGTGCAACAAAATATGTGGTGGCGCACACTACAAAATGAAAATGATCGTAGTGGTACTAGACAGACCAGCTTACAAGAAATGGATGGACGGCAAGAAGAAAGTAACTTTCAAAGACCAATATTTTCCTGTGGCTGCAGCGCCAACCACACCTGCCGATACTACGGCTGTAACAATGAATTAATTTTAAGCAACGATAAAAAACACAAGCAATGGCCTCACACGACGCACACGCACACGGACACCATGATGAACACCATCATCATGAGGAAAATTTTATCTCAAAATATATCTTTTCGCAAGACCACAAAATGATTGGTAAGCAGTTCTTAATGACTGCTGTATTCATGGGTCTTGTTGCAATGATGTTATCTATTTTGTTTAGAATTCAATTGGCATGGCCAGGTGAAAGCTCAGACTTTCTTTCCTTTTTCCTCGGAGAGAAATGGGCGCCTAACGGCGTGCTTAAAGAAGACATGTATTTAGGTTTAGTGACCATTCACGGTACTATTATGGTGTTCTTCCTCCTAACAGGGGGTTTGTCTGGCACCTTCTCAAACATTTTGATTCCACTGCAATTAGGTGCCCGAGACATGGCTTCAGGCTTCTTAAATATGCTTTCTTTTTGGGGGTTTGCCATCTCCTCATTGATCATGTTGGTATCCTTGTTTGTAGAGTCAGGGCCAGCCATGGCCGGCTGGACAGTCTACCCACCATTATCAGCTTTACCACAGGCAGTATCAGGCTCAGGCTTTGGAATGACTCTATGGTTGATTTCCATGACCATCTTCATTGCATCCTCTTTGATTGGTTCCTTGAACTACATCGTGACCATCATTAACTTGCGTACCCAAGGCATGACCATGACGCGCATGCCACTTACTATTTGGGCATTCTTCGTAACGGCCATTTTAGGTGTGCTTTCGTTCCCCGTTTTATTGTCAGCAGCATTATTGCTCACCATGGACCGCTTAATGGGAACCTCTTTTTACTTATCTGATATTATTGTCGGAGGTGAAATGCTGACCAACCATGGTGGCTCACCAATTTTGTATCAGCACTTATTCTGGTTCTTGGGTCACCCTGAGGTATACATCGTATTGTTGCCTGCGCTTGGCTTGTCTTCGGAAATTATTGCGACCAACTCACGCAAGCCTATCTTTGGGTACAAGGCCATGATTGGTTCAATTTTAGCCATTGGTTTTTTATCCTTTATTGTTTGGGGTCACCACATGTTTGTGACCGGAATGAATCCTTTTTTAGGTAGTGTCTTTGTTTTCACTACGCTACTTATTGCCATTCCATCCGCAGTCAAAGTATTCAACTACCTCACTACCCTTTGGAGAGGTTCACTTGTACTCACACCAGCAATGTTATTTGCCATCGGCTTGGTCTCTACTTTTATTACAGGAGGCGTAACGGGTATTATCCTCGCTGACTCCGCTTTGGATATTATGCTGCACGATACCTACTTCGTTGTAGCCCACTTCCATATCGTAATGGGAATGTCTGCCGTATTCGGCATGTTCGGTGGTGTCTATCATTGGTTCCCTAAAATGTTTGGCCGCATGATGAACACGCGTTTAGGATATGCACATTTCTGGGTAACCCTAATCGGTGCTTATGGCGTATTCTTCCCGATGCACTTTGTTGGTTTAGCTGGTGCGCCACGTCGTTACTACGACTACTCAGCTTATAGTGAATTCGACAATAACTCGTTTCAATTGATGGTCGACCTCAACCAAATCATCACCGTGTTTGCAATTATTGCTGCGGTTGGCCAGGTCTTGTTCTTGTTTAATTTCTTCTACAGTATATTCAGAGGCCCTGTTGCTCCTCAGAATCCATGGAATTCAACGACCCTCGAATGGACTACCCCAGTAGAGCATATTCATGGCAACTGGCCAGGTGAATTACCAACTGTTCACCGTTGGCCTTATGATTACTCTAAGCCTGGTGCTGCTCAAGACTTCATTACGCAAGTAACTCCGCTTGAAGAAGGAGAAGAAGAGCATTAGATTTCGAACGCATCTACACAAGAAAAAGGCCCAATTATTTGGGCCTTTTTTGTTGTGCTTCAAT
>JALRJE010000078.1 GCA_023268965.1 Crocinitomicaceae bacterium | reverse complement strand
AACTATTTTTTACGCAAGATGAAGATCTGGTTAACTGAAGTCGATGGTTTTACTGAAGCATTTTTGCGTTTAGCATCAAAACAAAAGCAATCCTAAAAGGATCCTAGTTATGTCGATGATTTCCAATAAATCAGAAGGCATCGATATACAAGAATGTCTCGCTTTTAAGGCCAAAATGAACGATACTTTATTAAGCCACCGTTCGACAAGAATTCGTCCGGGGCTCGACCATAAAATAATAGTCAGTTGGAATGCCATAACCGCAAAAGGCTTATTGGAAGCCTACCGGGTTTTTGGAGAAGATGCTTTTTTACTACGTGCATTGCGCATACTCAATTGGATAAAAGAGCTGCAATGGGATGGTCAGCAACTTTATCGCGTCAATACCAATGAACAACGTTATGTTGCAGCATTTTTAGAGGACTACGCACATTTAATAGAGGCCTTGAGCTTGGCTTATCAAAGCACAGGGAAACTTGAATATTTGGAATTTGCCAAAACACTCACAGAAAAAGTCGCCAATGAATTCCAGCACAGTGGTAGTAAAATGTGTTATTTCACTGCAGACGACTCCCAATTAATTAGTCGCAATATGGAACTCCACGACAACGTTTTGCCTGCAAGCAATTCAGTGATGGCCCATGCATTTTTGACGATGGGCACTTATTTTCAACAGGAGGAATGGAACGGAAGCGCTCAGCAAATGCTGCAAAATCTTTACGACGGCATGGAAACGTATGGCTCTGGTTACTCCAATTGGGGCCTGCTTTTAATGAGGCAACTCCATCCGGAGAAGCAATGGCACGTGCTCAATGAAAGCGCACCCATAGATGTTTTCAAAAAAAGTGCGCAAAGTAACTGCCTGCTATCGTATCACCAACAAATTCCGATGTCAGAGATCTATACCCCAAATGCGATATCAGTGTGTGAGTTTGGTGTTTGTCACAGGCCTGTTCAAAACATAGAAGAAGCGCTGCTCCTGTAGTTGTCTATTTAACTTTGCGTGCAATAGCGCGTTGAACAGCCGCAACAACATCTGGTGTATCGATATGGTATTTGGTCATGAGTTCCATTGGAGTACCAGATTCTCCGAAGGTATCGTTGACCGCAACATACTCTTGAGGCACTGGATGCTTTCTACTTAGTACTTGCGATACCGCTTCGCCTAACCCTCCGTTCATCATGTGCTCTTCGGCGGTTACTACGCAACGTGTTTTGGCAACAGATTTAAGAATTGCCGCTTCGTCTAGCGGTTTAATGGTGTGCATGTTGATCAGTTCAGCTGAAATTCCCATTTCATGCAATGTTTTGAGTGCTTCTATTGATTTCCAGACCATGTGGCCACAAGCAATAATGGTAACGTCTGTTCCTTCTGTTAAGACGTCAGCCTTACCAATAATAAATTCTGCATCTGGCTTTACGAAAATGGGCATAACTGGGCGGCCAAATCGCAAATAAACAGGGCCGTCGTGAGCGGCAATAGCAATGGTTGCTTGTTTGGTTTGGTTGAAGTCAGCCGGAACAATGACCGTCATGTTGGGCAACATGCGCATCATGCCGATGTCTTCTAGTACTTGGTGCGTGGCGCCATCTTCTCCTAGTGTAAGACCAGCATGCGATGCACAAATTTTGACGTTTTTCTTGGAATAAGCAACCGACTGTCTAATTTGATCGTAAACACGACCCGTAGAAAAATTAGCGAAAGTTCCGGTAAAAGGGATTTTGCCGCCGATAGTCATGCCTGCTGCCAAACCAATCATATTTGCCTCGGCAATCCCTGCTTGAAAGAAACGATCAGGGTGCGACTTTTGAAACGCATCCATTTTTAAAGATCCGGTGAGGTCAGCGCAAAGTGCTACTACATCCGGGTTTTGCTGACCTAATTCGGCCAAACCTTCTCCAAATCCCGAACGGGTGTCTTTGTTTCCGAGTACTTCAAATTCCATTTTTATAAAGTTAGATTAGTAATTTTTAGGGCTGTAATTGTCAATTTCTTCTCTTTGGTGTAGGCGCTGGAGCGCTGATCTTTTTCTCTGTAGATGAGTTTATAAGTGCCCGGCTGCAGTTTGATTTTACCTGAATTTTGATTGTGTTTTAAGTCGATTACCCACTCCCATTGCCCGGGGTTGCGTTCGTAAAATAGCTGCCCAACAATGCCTTTTGTGGCCTGGTATACCAACTCACCAGCAGGAGTTACATCAATGCTTGTAAGTTTTGACTGTTCAATTTGAATTTCTTTATAGGTTCTTGGGAGTGTTAGGATTTCTAACTGATAGATGCCAACTAAATATTTTTGGATGTCGTCAAGCTGCTGCACGTGAAGTGTTTTACTGGAGGAGGTCTCTAAAATACGGGTCTCTAAAATAGTGCCTTCTGGACTCCTTGCGGAGGTAATTTTGAGCTGACCTTGCCCAGCAGGCACCTGAATAACATTATGGGTATGAGGAGCAATTGAAATATGCGATTTAAAGACGGGTGGTACAGTGGCTACTTGTAAATCGTATTTAAGACTTGGGTCTAGGACTAAGGTATCCGGTAAACCTTTGCGGTTAAGGGTGTGGACGAAAGTATATTTGAGATTGGTGGTTCCGGCTTCGTATAGGAACATACTCACATCTGTTTCGAGTGGTTTTGCTTCGGTAGTATTGAGATTAATCTGAACTGTAGTATTGAGCAGCGCCTTAGAAAGTATATTGGTAAGCACATTTTCAAAAGCAGCCTTGCTCTCCGCATCGGTATAACTGCCAATACACTCAAATTTGTCGAGGTAGCTGAGGTCCATGCCAAGGCCAATGACAAAGGGTGTTACCTTTACGCCTTTATCTCGAAGCTTGCGGGCAATAATACAAGGGTCGTTGTCACAAGATTCAAGGCCGTCGGTAATTAGAATAATAAAATTGCGCGCAAGCGTATCTGGAAAATCAGCGGCAGCTGCCTCTAAAGAGCGTGCAATAGGTGTGGCGCCTTTGGCCTGAAGGCCTTTAATTTTGAGTTGAATAGGCGCTACATTCGAAGGGCCAAAAGCCACCTCAAGTTTGGTGTCTTGACAGTCTTGGTAGGTGTTAGTAACATTTGATTGATGCCCATAAACACGCAAGGCGAGTTCTAGATCTGGCACACCGCGTAAACTTTCCAGACTTTTTGTAAGGACTTCTTTTGCCGCTGCCATTCTCGTCTGGTTATTCCAGTCGAGGTTCATGGAATTAGAGGCATCCAGGATAAAAAGGATACGCGTAGTGGTTTGAGCCCAGCCAAAACTGAAGAACGTCAGAAATAAAAGGCCCCAAACTGCTTTCACTAGTAATCGCCGTGGGTTTCTTCGAGTTGGTCTAGTGCTGCCTGCAGTTGTTCGGCATTTGGCGCAACTCCGTGCCATTTGTGTGAGCCCATCATGTAATCAACACCTTGACCCATTTCTGTTTTCATGATGATCACCACAGGTTTTCCTTTTCCTGTTAAAGATTTGGCTTGTTGCATTGTATGGCGAATACTGTCAAAATGATGACCATCCATGTGCAATACTTCCCATCCAAAGGCAAGCCATTTTTGGTTTAAATCCCCAAGAGAAAGCACTTCGTCGACGTCGCCATCAATTTGACGTCCATTGGCATCTATGGTCGCAATAATGTTGTCCACTTTATTGGCAGCTGCATACATTGCCGCTTCCCAAATTTGACCTTCTTGTAATTCGCCGTCGCCATGAAGTGTGTAAACAAGCGTGGGGTCTTGATTGAGTTTTTTTATTTGAGCAGCGCCTATTCCGACGGATAGTCCTTGGCCCAGTGAACCTGATGCCATTCGGATACCAGGTAAATTCTTATCAGTGGAGGGGTGGCCTTGAAGGCGTGTTCCTAATTTGCGAAATGTTCCTAATTCTGCTACTGGAAAATAACCTGCTCTGGCAAGTACGCTGTACCAAACTGGAGAAATATGGCCATTCGATAAAAAGAAGAGGTCTTCGTTTTTGCCGTCCATTTGAAAGTCATTTGCGTTGTGCTGCATTTGCTCAAAATAGAGATAAGTTAAAAAGTCAGTGCAACCTAGAGACCCGCCTGGGTGCCCAGAGTTAACGGCCGAAACCATTCTGACAATATCTCTTCTGACCTGTGAGGCAATGCCTGCCAACGTTGTGTTTTCCATGCTAAATAATTGAACTTTTCGAGTCACAAAGCTACGTTTTATTAACTTTGCTTTTTCTTTAAAACTTTAAACAATTGACGCAACTTTTCAACTAGAAATTACGTCTTCAACCGAATCTAAACCATTATGAAACTATTCAACACCTTCCTTTTTGCATTTTTGAGCCTAACATCTTGGTCTCAAACCATTGATTCTCAACTTAGCAAAAGTTATTCCAAAGAAGAAATTACACAAATCAAAGAAAGCAATTCACTTCCGCTCTTCGAATTTGCACTCACAAACGGTTGCTACCTCATCGATGCGCCTCAAGGAAAAGACGTTTCTAATTTCCAAACAATTCAACTCAGCAAAAACACCAATATTCCGATGGAAATCTCCAAAGAACCTATTGTCTTTACAGATTTAGGCTTAAAGATTTTGGACAAAACACAGTACTTTCTAGTGGCCAATACCAACAAGATTTTGGTCGTTAAATCCAGAAATATCCTCTCATTAGAAATGCAAAATCAGAAAAAATGAAACAAATATTACACGCTTGCCTTTTTTTAGCTTTCATTTCTTCTGCTCATGCGCAGGTTACCCTCACATTAACCGGCCCTGACTACAATCCTACGAACCCACTGAACTGCGCAGGTATTGTGCCGACAGGCGGTACTAATTTCATCGACGGCACGGGCAATTACGCACCCAATATGGACGAAACATTAGTGCTCTGCCCAGACCTCACGCAAGGTTCAAAGGTCTCTATTTCTTTTGCAACCAATATCGGTTTTGAATGGGATGTGCACCCAACAGACACACTCTATATCTACGATGGTTCGTCTACTGCCGCGCCGCTACTTGGCGCCTACAATAGTGGCACACATCCCGTGGGCCTATTTGCACAAGCCTCCTGGAACAACCCCACTGGCTGTCTTACTTTGCGATTTAAATCCAATGGCGCCAATGAAGGCACAGGTTGGGTAGCTAATGTAGCCTGCGGAAATCCGCCACAACCCATCATTGCACATGTAGAAGCCTTCAAAAATGGCAGCGGTTCGAATATCATGAACCCTATAGATACTGGATTCGTAGATCTCTGCCCCGGAGATAGCGTGTTGCTCAAAGCTTTGCCAGGGTTTCCGTATTCCTTGGAGAACACCAATACTGGCTATTCTCAGACCAACAACAATTGCACCTTTACCTGGACAATTGGTGGCGTTGGGCAATTTACTGGTGACCAAATTTGGTTTACGCCAACTGCAAATACGGGCTATTACGTAGACCTTTCAGTTACTGACCAATTTCCACAAACCATCCACTCCAACTTTAAGATCCGCGTGTCTATTCCGCCTATATTTGCAGGAACAGGCCCGCTAGAAGACACCGTATGTTTGGGTCAAAATTCTTATTTAGTGGGTGGAGTAACCCCACAAGACACAGTTGGTATCGAAATTCCAGGGGGCACCTTTCAAATTGGGGGCACCTTTGCGGGGCTCACTTTTTTGCCAGACGGAGCGGGTCAAATGTACCAAACCAATATTCCAATGTCGGGTTTTGACTCTACTGCGGTCATCACCTCCGGGGCCGATATCGAACAAATATGCCTCGATATCGAGCACTCCTACATTGGCGACTTAGAGATTACTTTAAGTTGTCCGAATGGAACAACTGTTTCCATCATGAATGCTTACAATGGCACGCCATTTGGTTGGAATGCATTAGTGCCCGGTGGTTGCGGAAGTGGAATCAGTACATTTTTAGGAAATGACACCGATATAGACGGCGGCAATCCTGGCAGTCCAGTATGGAGCTACTGCTTTTCTGCTGTGAACAATACCTTTGGTACTATTTGCGCTGAGAATACGGCCGGCAATACCGTCACCAATGATTACGGATTTACTGCTATGAACCCCAATGGTATTTACCTCCCAGACGGCGATTTCGATCAGTTTGCGGGCTGTCCTATTAACGGCAACTGGACCATCTCCGTTCAGGACAATCAAGGCATAGATGACGGTTATATCTTCTCTTGGGGCATCTATTTTAATGCTGCACTCTATCCAGAAAGTGAAGGTTATCAAAATTACGTGGTTACCGAAGGATGGGCCGCTGACCCGACTATTATTTCCGGACAAAACGACACCCTCATTGTAATTCAACCAAATACTCCAGGTATTACGAATTACACCTACAGCGTCACAGATAACTTTGGCTGTAACTACGACACTACCGTCTCTTTTGTAGTACTTCCTCGTCCTGCGATTTTTTCAGATACCGCAATTTGCCATTACAGTTATTTTGTAGGTAATACAGCCTCCTTTGCCGGCGGACAATGGTACGCTTTGGACACTGCCGTTCACTTCTTGCCCAATAATTTGGTCGATAATCCAGAAATCATGACCTACAATATGGGTGGCGTATTTCCTGTCTTTTTTATCGACAACGCTTGTCAAGATACTGTAGCCTCAAGTATTGAGTTCTTACCGTATGTGTATACCACCATTCTCGATTCTGCGATCTGTCAAGGGGCTAGCCTTTGGCTTAATCCATTTGTCATTAATTCAACCCCACTCCAAAGTGGTTATAGCCCGCCATTTAACGGACAATGGTGGGACGGCAGCACTGAAGTTCCGCGCCTGGCAACCGAAGCTGGAAATTATATTTACACCGCACAAAATTCATGTAATTCCATCAGCGACACCGCCAATATTACTTATAAACCTTGTGATATCACGGCGCCAAATGTTGTGGTGCTCTCCTCCCAAACAGGTAACGATGCGTTTTTTGTCAATTATGAAGGAATCGCAACTTTTAAGTGCACCATACTGAATCGTTGGGGCAATGTTATTTTTGAGTATTCGAACCCAGCTGAAAAATGGTTTGGCAAAACCGGGGCTGGCGATACCGTAGAAGAAGGTACTTATTTCTACCGTATCGACGCCACACTAGATGGTGGCATTGAAATTCAAAAACACGGTTTTATCGTGCTGAAGTACTAACATTGCTTATTTTTGTAGCAAAACGCTATCCATGATCAGTTTTGCCGATGAAATCAAGCAAGGAATTCCTAAAGAACTTCCTCAACTTAAAGCTTGGAATACCCAAGTTAATCATACGCCAAAGCGTAAAGATATTTTGAGTCTTGCTGAGAAAAAATTGGCGCTTGCCAATGCTTTACGCTATTTCCCAAAAGAGCAGCATGCCATTCTCGCCAAAGAATTTGCCCAAGAACTTACCGAATACGGCCGCATTTACATGTACCGCTTTATGCCGGAGCATCCCATTTTTGCTCGGCCAATAACAGAATACCCCGGAAAATCCGAGCAGGCAAAAGCCATCATGCTCATGATACAAAATAACCTTGATCATCGGGTAGCACAGCATCCTCATGAACTCATTACCTACGGTGGCAATGGCGCTGTTTTTCAGAATTGGGTACAATATCGCCTGACCATGAAGTATTTGTCTGAAATGACCGATGAACAAACACTCGTCATGTATTCTGGCCACCCAATGGGTCTTTTTCCGTCTCACCCAAATGCGCCGCGCGTGGTAGTAACCAACGGCATGATGATTCCTAATTATTCCAAGCCCGACGATTGGGAGAAATTCAACGCGCTAGGGGTTACCCAATACGGTCAAATGACCGCTGGGTCTTACATGTACATAGGCCCTCAAGGTATTGTCCACGGGACCACCATCACCGTTTTGAATGCTGTGCGTCGAATGGCCAAAACACGAGAAGATATTAAGGGTAAATTATTTTTAACTGCTGGGTTGGGCGGTATGTCTGGCGCGCAACCAAAAGCTGGAAATATTGCCGGTGTTATTTCCGTAACGGCCGAAGTAAATCCAAAGGCGGCTCGCACCAGGCATGAGCAAGGTTGGGTGGATGAAATTATCAGCGACCTAGACCAACTGGTTATAAGAGTTAAAAAAGCCCAAGCGAACAAGGAGGTGGTATCTATTGCCTACCTCGGAAATGTTGTCGATGTTTGGGAAAAGTTCGATGAAACCGGTGTTCATGTCGACCTTGGCTCAGATCAAACCTCCTTACACAACCCATGGGCAGGTGGGTATTATCCTGCTGGTCTTGACTTTGATCAGGCCAACGACCTCATGGCTAATGATCCAGCATCATTTAAAACCTACGTTCGCGAAAGTTTAAGGCGCCACGCTGCAGCCGTCAACAAACATACCGACCGCGGAACCTACTTTTTTGACTACGGGAACGCCTTTTTACTCGAGTCTTCAAGAGCGGGTGGCGACGTCATGGCTGCCAACCAAATTGATTTCAAATATCCTTCTTATATCCAAGATATCTTAGGGCCAATGTGCTTTGACTATGGTTTTGGGCCATTTAGATGGGTTTGTGCCAGCGGCGATCCGCAAGACCTCGAAAAAACAGATGGTATTGCCTGCGCTGTACTTGAAAAAATGATGCAAGAATGCCCAGAAGAGATCCAACAACAAATGGCTGACAACATTCAATGGATCAAAGGAGCACAAGAAAATAAAATGGTCGTTGGCTCGCAAGCCAGAATTTTATACGCCGACGCAGAAGGACGCATGCGCATTGCTGCAGCGTTCAATCAAGCCATTGCGCGCGGCGAAATTGGACCTATTATTTTGGGTCGAGACCACCATGATGTTTCTGGTACCGACTCGCCGTACCGTGAAACGTCGAATATTTATGACGGATCGCGCTTTACCGCAGATATGGCCATTCAAAACGTCATTGGCGACAGCTTTAGAGGCGCCACTTGGGTGAGTATCCACAACGGTGGCGGCGTAGGCTGGGGCGAAGTCATCAACGGTGGCTTTGGAATGCTATTAGACGGCTCTGAACAAGCACAGCGCAACCTCACGAGCATGTTGCATTGGGACGTCAATAATGGCATTGCAAGACGCAACTGGGCGCGCAATGAAAACGCCATTTTTGCCATCAAACGCGCTATGGATGCAGAGCCACTCTTAAAAGTAACACTGCCGAATTTAGTGGATGAGCAGTTATTAGAAGACCTCTATGAATGAAAGAATCGATCTATTTGTCATTTTGACTAAAGGCACCTCTTAAGAACTTTCCCTTACTCGTCGGCATCTCAAAATGAAATATTTCTGCGATTGTTGGTGCAATGTCTATCAATTCAGCAGGCTCTGTTACTTCCTTTCCTTTTGGGGTGTCTGGCCCCAACACCAACAGGGAAATGTGGCGACAGCCCTCACAACGGCAACCATGATTTACAAACCCAGAGCGTACGCCATCTAAATGTCGTCCGTGGTCATTGGTAATCATTAAAGTAGTTTGATCACGTAAAACAGGATTTTCTTGGATCATTTGCCAAAGTTTGGCCGCGTATTGATCCGATTTTGTAATTGACTCCAGGTACTTGTCCCAGTTATTGGCATGGCCATAGACATCTACAGCTAACAAATTAATGAGCATAAGCTGCGGCGGGTTTACATCCGAAACCAACTCCGTTACTTTAGCAAATGTTTTGTCGTCGCGGCCGTAGCCCAAGCCATTGCCATTGGGGCCGCAATAGGTACTGGCTACAAATTGATTGCTCCATTGTTTGTGCGACGTATTGACCAATACATCTAGTTTACCCTTACTTGCTACCACATAAGCCGCAGTAGAATCTTTTCCACTTGCTTTTAGGTAATACTGAAAAAAATTGGGTTGTTTAGGCAGCGCGGTGCCTGCATTAGAAATGCGTTGATAAGTACCCGTAACCATTGCAGTATGACCGGGTACAGTATAGGTAGCCCCGTTGTTGCTAAAATGAGCATAAAAAGTGCCTTCTTTCTTTAATGAATCACAAAGAAGTGGACTGTATTTACAGGTAGGCTCGCCGTAGGTTTCCGAATAACGAGGGCCATCTATGACCAATATATAGATGTATTTAGTCTGAAAATTGCGGTGTTCAGCTTGCCCAAGGAGTTGAAAAACAACAAAAAAAGAAAAAGATACGAAAGCGAGTAATTGATTCACGGACTAAAATTAAGCATAAAGCCAAACAAGCATACAAAATGTTTGTTTATTCCTTGGATGCAATACCATTAAAGTGGTAAATTTGCAACAAACAAAGTGTTTTATTTATAATTAATCTAAATAAAAACAAAATGTTAACTGTAACAGATGCCGCCAAAAAACAGGCGCTTCGCCTCATGGAAGACGAAGCAAGAGAAGGCTTATTTATACGTGTTGGGGTTCAAGGTGGAGGCTGTTCCGGCCTTATGTACCAACTTACCTTTGACAACGAGGAACACGAAAGCGATATGACCTTTGAAAACAATGACGTCAAAGTCGTTGTCGATAAAAAAAGTTACCTCTATTTAGTGGGCACCACCCTGGATTTCTCAGGTGGTCTCAATGGTAAAGGTTTTGTGTTCCAAAACCCCAATGCCGATAGAACATGTGGCTGTGGTGAATCTTTTTCTGTATAAACATGTCAAACTACACTGAAAACGAACTCGCCAAAGACCTCGAAAACCAAGAATATAAATTTGGTTTTGTAACCGATATCGAGTCAGATACCGTCCCTATTGGGCTCAATGAAGGTGTTATCAGACTGATTTCCTCTAAAAAAAATGAACCGCAGTGGTTGCTAGACTACCGTCTGAAAGCCTACGCCGTTTGGCAAGAAATGACCGAGCCTGAATGGGCACATGTGCGGTATCAAAAACCAGACTTTCAAGGTATTTCCTATTATTCAGCGCCAAAACAAACCAAAAAATACGAGTCTTGGGACGACGTCGATCCTGAAATGAAAGAAACCATGAAAAAACTGGGCATTTCAATGGAAGAACAACAACGCCTTACAGGAGTTGCTGTAGACTTCGTGATGGACTCCGTTTCAGTTGCTACCTCTTTCAAAGAAAAGCTCAGTGAGCTTGGTATTATTTTTTGCTCTTTTTCGGATGCGGTTCAAGAACATCCAGAACTTGTTCAAAAATACATGGGTACGGTTATACCCAGCACAGACAACTTTTATGCAGCCTTAAATGGCGCTGTTTTCACCGACGGCTCTTTTTGCTACATTCCAAAAGGCGTCCGCTGCCCCATGGAACTCTCTACTTACTTTCGTATAAACGCAGGTGGAACAGGACAATTTGAACGGACCCTTGTAGTTGCCGATGAAGGTGCTTACGTTTCGTATTTAGAAGGTTGTACTGCCCCCCAACGAGACGAAAACCAATTACACGCTGCCGTGGTTGAGCTTATTGCCCTTCAAGACGCAGAAATTAAATACTCCACCGTTCAAAATTGGTACCCCGGAGACAAAGAAGGAAAAGGCGGGGTCTTCAATTTTGTAACAAAGCGCGGTATCTGTGAAAACAATGCCAAAATATCCTGGACCCAAGTAGAAACTGGTTCTGCTGTAACCTGGAAATACCCTTCTTGTATTCTGAAAGGAGATCATTCTGTCGGAGAGTTTTACTCGGTAGCCGTTACAAACAATCACCAACAGGCAGACACCGGAACCAAAATGGTTCATCTTGGCAAAAACACCAAATCTACCATCATTTCTAAAGGCATTTCTGCCGGGAAATCACAAAACTCTTATAGAGGCTTGGTTCAAATTCATAAAGGAGCGCATAACGCACGTAACTTTTCCCAATGCGACTCTCTCTTAATGACAGACGAATGTGGCGCACATACTTTTCCGTACATCGAATGCAAAAATCCGAGTGCGAAAATCGAACACGAAGCCACGACCTCTAAAATTGGTGAAGACCAACTTTTTTATTGCATGCAGCGCGGAATCAGCGAAGAAAAAGCAATTAGTTTAATCGTCAATGGCTACTGCAAAGAAGTCCTCAATCAATTGCCCATGGAATTTGCCGTAGAGGCCCAAAAACTTTTAGCAATTAGTTTAGAAGGTAGCGTAGGTTAAGAAAATTACAAATAGAATTCAGATCAGAACAGACGAAATGATAAAAATCGAAAATTTACATGCCAGCATCAACGGCAAGGAAATCCTTAAAGGCCTTGACCTCGAAGTAAAAGCTGGTGAAGTACATGCCATAATGGGGCCAAACGGTGCAGGTAAAAGTACACTGGCAGCTGTATTAGCAGGCAGAGAAGACTACGAAATTACAGCAGGTAGCGTCACATTTTTAGGAAAAGATCTACTTGACCTACCTACCGAAGACCGCGCCCGAGAAGGCCTTTTTCTCGCATTTCAATATCCCGTAGAAATCCCTGGTGTAAGTAATGTCAATTTCTTAAGAACTGCGCTCAATGAGAAACGCGCATATCACAACCAAGAACCTATCTCAGCCAAAGATTTCATGGCGCTTGTTCGAGAAAAATCAGCACTTGTTGAGCTCGATGCCAAATTAGCATCTAGAGCAGTCAATGAAGGATTTTCAGGCGGAGAAAAGAAACGCAACGAAATTTTTCAGATGGCTATGCTAGACCCCAAATTAGCTGTGCTAGACGAAACAGATTCTGGCTTAGACATCGATGCGCTCCGCATTGTTTCGCAAGGTGTGAATGCACTTAAAAGTCCAGAAAACGCAAGTATTGTGATTACGCACTACCAGCGCCTGCTCGACTACATTATTCCAGATGTAGTACATGTACTTTACGACGGTAAAATTGTCAAATCCGGGCCAAAGGAATTAGCGCTAGAATTAGAAGAACGCGGTTACGACTGGATCAAAGAAAGTTTGTAAGATGGAAACAATAGTGAGCAATAAACTACAGCAATTCGTTGTGGGTCTCGATCCAACACAATTGCCAGTACCCCATACGCTGCAACTTATGGCCCAAAACCATCTTCTTGCAAAAGATTTTCCTACAACTAAATCTGAGCGCTTCAAATATACACGCTTGGCTAAACTAGCCAATGCTCAAATGAGCAACTCCCTTCTATTAGAAAAAGGGCAACTATCACAACATAAGATCTTAACTGACGCTTACACCGTTTATATTAACAATAAGCAAATCATACTCCCTACAGACTTACCTTCCGGATTACAAATTAAATTAAATACCGAAGACCCAGACGCTTTTCACGAAGCAAGTTTTTATGACGTCTTTGGGGCATTGAATATACTTTACGCCCAGAATGGCATCAGTATTCGTGTTGCCAATAATTGCACTTTAGACAAACCTATTCAAATTGTGCAAGTAAACAGCGGAGGAAAATACTTTTATCGCCACCATTTTAACTTTGGAGAAAACGCTGAGGCTGCCGTATACATTGTTACAAAAAGTACCATAGACTCAAATAGTTTTGCGCACACCCATTTTCAGTACGATATCGCACAGTCTGCACGTATCAAAGTATACAAAATACAAGATTGTTGCGCTGGTCATTTTGACTTTCATGAAGACCGCGCCATACAAAACGCAACATCGCATTTTGAAATCAATACACTTACGCTAGACGGTAGTTTTGTGCGCAATGACACAATGGTCGCAGTAAAAGGGGAGCACGCCCAAACATATCTCAACGGCGCTTATTGGCTTAAAGAGGAGCAGCACGTTGCCAACTACACCACCATTGATCACCAAGTAGCCCACTGTGAGTCATTTGAAACGTATAAAGGCGTGGCAGCAGATCGTTCAACCGCGGTTTTCAACGGGAAGGTATTTGTGCGCAAGGATGCTCAAAAAACAAATGCTTATCAGAGCAATTCGAATGTGTTGCTCTCTGATAACGCTAGTGTTAACTCGAAACCCGAATTAGAAATCTACGCCGACGACGTCAAGTGTTCGCATGGTTCTACAACTGGCCAGTTAGACGAAAACGCATTGTTCTATTTGCGCGCTAGAGGTCTGAGTGCGGCAACGGCCAAAACATTGCTCTTACAAGCATTTATGGAAGATGTCCTTACTTATGTGAAACAAGACGAAGCACTTGCTTATGTACATCAGCGCATAGCAGATCGCTTCAGTTGGAAGTACTAATATTCAAACCTTATTTATTTGATTATATTTCCGCTACAGGAATTGGCTGAGTGTTCAGATTCTAAGAGGACCTAATGGGTTAAACATTACTTCACTACTGCCTTGGTATATAAACTTTATTTCCGCTGGATGAAATTGTATACCGTCCTCCTCTCGGTCCAACATGTATAATTGGCTGGTGCTGTTCTAAAATCTCTGCAGCTTTTAATTCGCCACATAGACTAAAATAGTCTGGATTCACATCATAGCCGTAATTAATTGCTTTTGTAAGATGACTACAAACCTCCTTCAATTGTACAGCTGTTACCTTAAAACAACCTGCGATCATTCCGCACCATTCAGGAGCATTTATTTTATTTAATTTATTTTTTATGTGAAAATTCTTTAGCTTACAAACTCCAAGCCAGTTGTATGCTTCACCGTTTTTGGGGTCTACACTTAACCAAATACCTAATGCTTTTATTGCTTCTCCATATTCTT
>JALRJE010000031.1 GCA_023268965.1 Crocinitomicaceae bacterium | reverse complement strand
ATATCGAAACGAAAAGGCCCAAGGTACTGTTCGACAATTTTTCCACCAATTTGATCATTGGACTCAAAAACGGTCACATCCAAGCCTATTTTTTTAAGTTCTATGGCCGATGCCAACGCGCCTATTCCGGATCCGATAATTCCAACCTTCATATCCATAGTACAAAATTGAACCAAAAAAGTTCTGAAAACCCAATACTGGCGGGCATTTTAGCCCGCTTTATCAACAAAATGGCCTTTTTTTCAACATTTTAGCACTTTTTTTTACATGAAACCTTTGTCGGCATTGATATTCCGATATATTTGTTTCGATAATTAATTACTAACTAATTAAAACTGAATTATTATGAACAAGGCTGAATTAATCGATGCAATGGCTGCATCAGCAGGATTGTCTAAAGCTGACGCAAAACGTGCATTAGATGGTTTCGTAAGCGCAACTACAAACGCTTTGGCTAAAGGTGAGTCAATCTCTTTAGTAGGTTTCGGATCTTTTAAAATTTCTAAAAGAAATGCGCGCAATGGCCGCAACCCAAAAACTGGAGCAGTTATCCAAATTGCTGCTAAGAACTCAGTTGGTTTTAAGGCAGGTGCAGACCTTTCTAAAAGCGTAAACTAATTCAGCAAAGCTGAAAATAAAAGGGCTGTCTCTGTGAGACAGCCCTTTTTTTGTTTTTCAAATTTGAACTTTAATTTAAGTAGCATTTTGTTTTGGAACCAACTTCCAAAATAAGTGTGGCAAAAATCGCTTGAGCCGAACGGCAATGAGCTCTTTGCCACCGATCAGCACCTCTCTTTTGCTTTTGGAAAGCGCCAAAAGCATTTGAGCTACACATTTTTCAACAGGCATTCCTGTGGACTGATTTCGGTCCATTAGACCATGGGCTGCGCCGTCTGCTGTAAGGGCACTTTTTGAAATGGGTGTGTTGATTTTACCGGGAAAAGCAATGGTTACCTTGACTCCGTTTTTGGCCTCTTCCATGGCTATGCTTTCGTAGTACCCTACTAATGCTGCTTTTGAGGCGCTGTAAATAGAGCGCAAGTGGAAGCCAAATTTACCCGCAATACTGCTTACGATTAAAAATTGACCAAATTGCTGCTGCCTAAAAATGGGAAGTACAGCTTTTGCCAAGGCAATATTACCAAAGAAATTGACTTCCATTAGTTGTCGGTTCACCTCCATAGAGGTATCGAATGCACTTGCGCGTTGTGAAACGCCCCCATTATTAATCAGGATATCCAAGCGCCCGTATTTGTCTAAAATTTGATCGGTGTAGTTTGTGGTTTCTCCTAATTGATTTAAATCTAAAGGCAATACAAGATGTGCATCAGCATTTACAAGTGTCTTTTTTAGATCTTCCAGCTTCTGCTGATTTCTTGCCGATAAAATCAAAATTGCACCATATTGAGCCAATTGTTTGGCAAAGTTTTCACCGATGCCCGAAGAAGCACCGGTAATCCAAATCACTTTATTGTGATAGTAAGAAGCATGATTCATAAGCCAAAGATAAATGATTCGTTGGGCGCGTGAGCGCGTTTTCTTACTTTTGAGAAAAAATCAACATGAATCCTGTCGACATATCAGCGGAATTTTCAGAAGCACAGCAAGTATTGACCAATTTCAGTACCCCCGAAAATATGCAAAAAATTGCTCAGGGTATTTCCATTATGCACACTGCATTGACTACTGGACATAAAATCATGAGTTGTGGCAATGGTGGTTCGATGTGCGATGCCATGCACTTCGCCGAAGAACTTTCCGGACGCTACCGCAATGACCGACCTGCGCTTGCTGCGCTCGCAATCTCAGACGCTTCGCACCTTTCTTGTGTAGCGAATGACTACGGTTACGAGCACGTATTTTCCAGATATGTAGAAGGTTTGGGAAAGTCCGGAGATGTATTATTGGGTATTTCTACCTCAGGGAATTCAAAGAATATCATTTTAGCGGTGGAAAAGGCCAAATCTAAAGGCATACACACGATTGTCTTGACTGGTAAAGACGGTGGCCAACTCGCGGGTATTGCTGATTTAGAAATTCGGGCGCCATACAGCCCTTATGCCGACCGTGCCCAAGAAATTCATATTAAAATTATTCATGCCTTTATTTTGGGAATCGAGCAAAGTTTTGGTTTTTAACTACTGTGCTTTTCCAGGTTTAACTTAGAGTGCTTTCTACTATAGCCAAAATAAATAACCAAGCCCACCAATAGCCAGACTCCGAAGTAAATCCAATTTTGTAACGGAATTTCACTCATCATGTATAGGCAACTCAACAAACCTAAAGATGGGATGAGCGATAATTTTTTAGGCACACTCACAATTGTTAAATAGACGGTGAATGCCCAAAAAATCAGAGAAGGGATCTTTTGACCGAAACCGGACCAATCATTAAATTGAAAGTACTTGAACAACTCGTTCGAATGATAAAAGTAGACCAGGGCACCCAAGAATACGAAAGGAAGTACATAACCCGCGTTTACATAGGGCGTTCGAAACGATCCACGTGGTACGTCTGGTTTGTTTTGAAGCACCAATACGCCACCACAAACTAATACAAAAGCAAAAAGCGTTCCAATTGAACATAAATCAGTTACCATAGTCAGGTTCATAAAAAGGGCAGGAATAGCCACCACAAAACCCACTACGATAGTGGCAAAAGAGGGCGTTTTGTACTTCGGATGTATCTTAGAAAATCTTTTGGGCAATAGGCCGTCCCGACTCATGCTCAGCCAAATGCGCGGTTGACCCATCTGAAAAACCAGCAAAACAGAAGCCATAGCTACAACGGCAGATATGGAAATAATGAACGTCATTTTGGGCATGTTGATTTGTTGAAATACAAAGGCTAATGGCTCGCCAACTGCCAATTGATCGTAGGGGACAATCCCTGTTAATACCAAGGCAATAACGATATATAGAATTGTACAAATGATAATTGCCCACATCATGCCGCGCGGTAAGTCGCGTTGCGGGTTCTCACATTCTTCTGCCGTCGTAGAGATGGCATCAAAACCTATATAGGCAAAAAAGACAGCCGAAACGCCCTTCAATACACCCGTAAGCCCATTTGGTGCAAATGGCGTCCAATTTTTCATGTCGATATAAAACACGCCGACTGCAATAACCAACAAAATAACGGCAAGCTTGATAATGACCATGGCATTCGAGGCGTTTCTGCTTTCTTTGATCCCGCGATACACCAACCAAGTGATGAGGACAATAATAAACAACGCTGGGATGTCCAGTACGAGATGCAAAGATCCAATTCTTGGCGCCGTGAGCCAGGCCTCTCGTGCCTGTACTAGCATGGGTTCTAAATCTTTTAAATTACCCCCATTTTTCAAAAATTGTAAGGCTTGGTCATACCCTTTTGAGGCACTCAAGTAATCCATCTGCATCCAAGCTGGAAGATGAATCCCATTTAAACCAATAGCTTGAATATGAATTTGTTCAAGCATTGTAGTTAAATAATCACTCCAAGATATTGCTACCGTAATATTACCTATCGCATACTCCATGATCAAGGCCCAACCAATGATCCAGGCAATGAGCTCGCCGAAAGCGACATAAGAATAGGTATATGCCGAACCAGCTACCGGCACCATTGAGGCAAACTCAGCATAAGCAAACGCCGCAAAGCCGCTTGCAAGCGCAGTAAATAAAAATAGAAATATAACTGCCGGGCCACCCTGGGCAGAAGCCTGACCTATTGTAGAAAAAATTCCTGCCCCAATAATTGCGGCGATACCAAAGGCGATCAAATCTCGGATTTTCAGATGCTTTTTGAGCCCGTGTGTATCACCGGCAGCTTCATTTGCGCGCACCTGGGCCATAATGGATTCAACGGTCTTTTTTCGGAACAGAGAGTTTTTAGACATTCAACTATTTTTAAGCGTTAAAAGTAAAGAAATTTTACTTTTGCATATGGAAAAATTTATCACGGTTAAAGGTGCGCGTGAACACAATCTCAAAGGCCTTGATGTACGCATCCCACATGGCAAAATTACCGTGATTACCGGCGTTTCTGGCTCGGGTAAATCAAGCCTCGCTTTTGACACCATTTTCGCCGAAGGGCAGCGCCGTTTTATCGAAAGCATGTCTTCTTATGCCAGGCAATTCTTAGGGCGCCTCGATAAACCCGCAATTGACGACATCAAAGGCTTATCGCCGGCCATTGCCATACAACAAAAGGTGAGCTCTGGCAACCCGCGCTCCACCATCGGAACCAGTACGGAAATATACGACTACCTTAAATTGTTGTTTTCACGAATTGGCACAACCTATTCTCCTATTTCTGGAAAAGCAGTGCGCAAGCACCAAACCAAAGACGTCATCAACTTCCTAGATGCGCATTGGCCAGACGCGCCTTTTGCCATTCTATATCAACTACATTTTATTTCAATTGAAAATTTAAATAACAAAATACAACTTCTTAATAAAGAAGGTTTTACAAGATTATTTATTAATGGGGAGTTTCATCTCATTAACGACATTGAACCATTTGCTGAAACAGCGCCGCAAATCTGGGTCGTCATTGATCGCCTGCAAAATACGCCGCGCGAACTCCCTCAGCAAAGCCGCCTTTCGGAAGGAATAGAACGCGCTTTTGCAGAAGGCAAAGGAGAATGCAGCTTATACAATGCCCAAACAAAGGAGCTGCAACACTTCAATGCACGCTTTGAAGCCGACGAACTTCGATTTGAAGAACCCACGCCCGCATTCTTTGCCTTCAACAACCCTTATGGCGCCTGCAAAAAGTGTGAAGGCTACGGCATGACCCTTGGCATCGATGAAGAACTCGTTTTTCCAGACCGCACCAAAAGTATTTACGACGGTGCAATTGCTCCTTGGAAAGGAGAAAACATGCAAGAATACCTTCAAAGATTATTGTATAAAGCCAGTCAATTTGATTTTCCTATACACCGCCCAATCCAAGACTTGTCTCCGGCACAATACGACCTACTTTGGACCGGTAACAACTATTTTATTGGTTTAAATGAGTTTTTTAAACACATTGAAAGTCAGACTTATAAGATTCAATATAGAGTATTGCTTTCTCGCTACAGAGGAAAAACAATTTGTCCAGATTGCCAAGGCACCCGCCTGCGCAAAGACGCCGGATATGTAAAAATTGCGGGTAAAAGCATACAAGATGTTGTACTCATGAGCATTGACAAGGCATTGAGTTATTTTCAGGCATTGGTACTTTCTTCCCACGAACAAACCATCTGCAAGCATATTTTGCCCGAAATCGAACAACGCCTGTCTTACTTACAAAAAGTGGGCTTGGGCTACCTCACGCTCAACCGCAACTCCAACACCCTATCCGGCGGAGAAGCCCAGCGCATTCAACTTGCGACCTCCATTGGCTCCAGTTTAGTTGGCTCTTTATATATCTTGGATGAGCCCTCTATTGGCCTACACCCGAGAGACACCAAGAAACTCATCGAAGTACTTATTGCACT
>JALRJE010000029.1 GCA_023268965.1 Crocinitomicaceae bacterium | reverse complement strand
GCTGAGCTACGGGACCAAATCGATCTATTTTAATCAAAAAAGGGGGATGATTGCTCATCCCCCTTGTCGGGGCGGCAGGATTCGAACCTGCGACCTCCTGGTCCCAAACCAGGCGCGATGACCGGACTACGCTACGCCCCGAACTGAAGTTCGAACGGTCTAAAATGATGGCGGTGGGAGCGAGATTCGAACTCGCGGTACAGTTACCCGTACGACAGTTTAGCAAACTGTTGGTTTCAGCCACTCACCCATCCCACCCTATGTTCAATGAACGGATGGCAAAAGTACAAAAACATTCCGTTTTTGAAAGCTTTTTTCGTATTTTTTTTATCCCTCGTAAGTAAATGCTCCGTGCTCGCTGGAAATGGTTACTTTTTTGTTCGGTGAGGCTTCTACCCTACCCACAACTTGTGCGGCAACACCAAATTGTGCAGCAATTCGGATGATTTCTGGTGCAAGTTGCTCACTTACATAAACTTCCATGCGGTGCCCCATATTGAAAACCTTATACATTTCTTGCCATGGTGTTTTGGACTCGGCCTGAATCATTTTAAACAAAGTAGGTGTTTCGAATAGCCGGTCTTTTATGATATGGAGGTTGTCGATAAAGTGTAAAACCTTGGTTTGGGCGCCGCCAGAGCAATGAACCATGCCATGAATATCGTTGTGGTGCGCATCTAAAATAGCTTTGATAATCGGTGCGTAAGTGCGCGTAGCAGACAAAACGAGCTTGCCTGCGTCTAACGGACTTCCATCCACGGCATCTGTCAAGCGCTTAGAACCACTATAGACCAAATCTTTGGGCAAAGAGCTGTCGTAAGTTTCGGGGAATTCTTCGGCAAGTGAATGATGAAAAACATCGTGACGTGCGCTTGTTAGGCCATTGCTACCCATTCCGCCGTTGTATTCTTTTTCATAGGTAGCCTGCCCAAAGGAAGCCAAGCCGACAATAACGTCTCCGGGGCGAATGCCGTCATTAGAAATGACTTTGCTTCGTGGCATGCGACAAATCACAGTTGAGTCAACGATGATGGTGCGAACGAGGTCGCCGACATCGGCTGTTTCTCCGCCTGTCGAGTAAATTTCGATGCCATATCCTCGCAATTCTTCCAGAAGTTCTTCTGTACCATTGATAATGGCTGCCAAAACCTCGCCAGGAATGAGCAATTTGTTGCGACCAATGGTGCTTGAAACCAAAATTGGGCCCGTGGCGCCTACGCAAAGTAAGTCGTCGATATTCATGATCAGCGCATCTTGTGCAATGCCTCGCCAAACAGATAGATCGCCGGTTTTTTTCCAGTAAGCATAAGCTAATGAAGATTTGGTGCCCGCGCCATCGGCGTGCATCACGACACAAAAATTTGGGTCGCCGGTGAGGTAGTCAGGAACAACTTTGCAAAATGCTTTTGGAAACAACCCTTTGTCTAGTTTGGAGATGGCCTTGTGCACATCTTCCTTTCCGGCAGAGACGCCGCGTTGTTGATATCGGTTATCAGACATATCGTATGTTTATTTGATGCCCCTACGCTTTTTGATGGCTTCGTAGGCATCTTGAATTTGTTGGAATTTCTCCTTGGCTCCTTTCAAGTATTCTTCGCCCATGTGGGCTACTTTATCAGGGTGGTGCGCTACCGCCATTTTGCGATACGCTTTTTTGACTTCATCATCGGTCGCTTTTTCGTCAACACCTAAGATTTTGTAGTCAGAATCTACATTTCGGTAGAACATGTTGCGCAGGCTCTCAAATTCTACCGCTGGAATACCCAACATGGTGGCAATCCGAGAAATGACATTGAGCTCAGCCGTTCCGACGTCTCCGTCTGCTTTGGCAATACCGAATAAATAATGAACGAGCTGAACCCGTACTTCTTGGGTCATGCGGTTGCGGATATCGTGGCAAATTTCTTGTAAGGGAATACTTGGTGCATCTAGAAATTGCCGCAACGTTTGCAAATGCGTAGCGTTGAACTGCTTTCCAAATTGTGCTGAAAAAAAGCTTTTCACAAAGTCGAGCTCAATGCGCAGCACTTTGCCATCGGCCTTCATGACAGCTGCCGAAAGCGCCATAAGCATGGTTGGTAGGTCGTACATGGAGCTCTGCCTACGATAGAACTCAAATGGATCTTGTGCTGGTCCTGGGCCACTTTGCCCATTTTTAGAGGCCTGCTGATATTGATCTATGAGTGATCCGATGGCAAAGCCGAGTATGGCCAAACCAATTTTACGGGTTAAAATGAGGGCGCCAATGCCCAAGATCCATTTGTACAAAATCTAGAATTTAAGCGAAGTCAAAGCTAGTCATTTATGCAATATGTTCGATATTGCGCTGAATGAAAGCATCTAAAGCGGCGCCTTTTAGTAGGCCCTGAGCCAACATAGCGAGGTCTACTAATTGTTTGGTGCTTTGCTCCTGAGCAGCTGTTTCTTGGCTTAAGATTTTGCTGATAGCCGGATGATTGGCATTCACGGTAAGGTTGAACATTTCTGGGAATGCGCCATAAAAACCACCGCCACCACCGAGCTTTTGTTGTTCCATCATGCGACGAATAAACTCTGGCTGGGTAATGATAATTGGTGCTTCTTGCTCGCTCATGCTTTCGAACTGCACCGTGAATTTTTCTTTATTGACCTGCGCTTCAAATATTGGCTTGAGTTGCTCTTCTTCCTCTTTAGATAATTTGGAAGGGAGCTCGTCTGTTTTGGCAATGAGTTTGTCTAGGCTGTCTGCGTCAACGCGCGCAAAACTGATGTTTTCGTTGCTTTGCTCCAATTTAGAAATCCAGTGAGGGGCAAGCGGACCGTCTAGCAGTAAAACGGAATAACCGCGCTCCTTGGCTTTTTTCACGAAAGCGTATTGCTCTTCGGCATCATTGGTGTAAAGGAAAACCGTTTTGTTATTTTTATCGGTCTGAAGCACCTTGACTTTTTCGGTATATTCAGATAACGTATAAAATTCGTTGTCTGTGGTTTTAAATAAACTGAAGTCTTTGGCTTTTTCTGCAAATTTTTCTTCGGAAAGCATTCCGTACTGAACAAACACTTGAAGGTCTGGCCATTTGGCCTCGAAATCAGAACGGTCTTTTTTGAACATTTCAGCTAGTTTATCCGCAACCTTTTTGGTAATATGTGCTGAAATCTTTTTGACATTGCCGTCGCTTTGCAAATAAGAACGTGACACATTCAATGGAATATCGGGAGAATCGATGACGCCATGCAATAAAGTCAAAAATTCAGGTACAATTTCTGCAACGCTGTCGGTAATAAAAACTTGATTGCTATATAAATTGATTTTGTTGCGTTGTACCTCGACATTTTCTTTGATTTTCGGAAAATAGAGGATCCCCGTAAGGTTAAATGGATAATCTACATTGAGGTGAATATGAAAGAGCGGCTGCTCAAAAGTCATGGGATAAAGCTCACGGTAGAATTGATCGTAGTCTTCTTGCTTGAGGTCTACGGGTGCTTTGGTCCAGGCCGGGCTGGGGTTATTGACTTGATTTGGCACTTCTATCGCGACGCGCTTTACATTGCCTTTCTCGTCTTTTTCTCCTTCAGGAGAGTCGATGTAGTCGGTTTTGGTGCCAAATTCAACAGGAATTGGCAAGAACTTGCAGTATTTATCTAAAATGCCCTGAATGCGCTGTTTTTCTAAAAACTCTGCAGACTCTTCATTGATAAAGAGTACGATATCTGTACCTCTGCTTTCTTTTTCGATGTCAATAAGGGTATATTCTGGTGAGCCATTGCTTTCCCATTGGACCGCCTGTGCGCCATCATAACGACCCAGCGTTCTAATCTGCACTTTCTCTGCAACCATAAAGGCAGAATAAAATCCAAGTCCGAAATGACCGATGATTTGTTCTGCACCTTCCTTTCCTTTGTATTTTTCGACAAATTCTTCAGCACCTGAGAATGCAATTTGATTGATGTATTTATCAATTTCCTCGGCTGTCATGCCAATACCGTTGTCTCGAATGGTGAGTGTCTTGGCTTCTTTATCCAGAATAACCTCTACTTTCAGTTCGCCGAGTTCACCTTTAAATTCGCCGTTTTTAGCCAAAAATTTGAGCTTTTGCGAGGCATCTACAGCATTTGAAACCAATTCACGTAAGAATATTTCGTGATCAGAGTAGAGAAATTTTTTAATGATCGGAAAGATGTTTTCCGTTTGAACATGAATTTGACCTGTTTTCATTGTATTTCTATTTTTTGCTTTACACCACTCAATAAAAATGCCATGCGCTAAATACTGCCATTTTGACAAGCAACTGCGTTTTTTTTGTCAATTTTGCAGCATGAAATATGCAATCATTACCGGTGCAAGCTCCGGATTTGGCGCAGCAATTGCCCAAGAGCTGCAAGGATTGGGTTATGGTTTGGTGCTCCTAGCAAGAAGAATAGATCGTCTTGAGACATTA